>JBAXNB010000001.1:0-44209 GCA_037134015.1 Betaproteobacteria bacterium
CTCTTGGCGGCCTTGGTTGGGACTTTTTTGGCCGCTGGTGTTTTTTGACTTCCTTTTTTTGCCGGTGCCCCAGTTTTTCTAGGAGGGTATTTGCTTGCACGCTCTTCGAATTGAAAAGACACTTTTTGCGCTTCAGCGTCCCAGGCCAAAAAGGCCTTGAACGCACGCCTTGTTCTCATGGATACAAATTTTTCCAACAAATCTGTTTTGCCGTTTTGAAGAAGTTTTTGTATCTGCTCCAACTCAATGGGTTGCTGGAGAACCATCTTGCCTGTTTTAAACTTGCACGTGCTGCTGGCTTGTTCTAGTGTGGACACGGCCTTTTCACAGACGTATTGATTGCCCAACTCGAAAACTTTTCCCCCGCATGCCGGGCAAAGGCCCAAAGACGTTTGGCCTGAAAAATCGTGGAGCTCTCCACTTTCTTCGCTCTTGTCGTCTCCAAAATCAAACTCCAACTTCCAATTGCTCTCTTCTTCGTTGAATTTAAGCACCATCTCAGCGGCAAATGGCCAACCGGCTTTTGATCTGAATCCGTCCAGAGGACCGATTTTTTTGTTTTCCAAGAACGACTCGACCTCAGCGAGCTCAAAAGCCCTGCCAGCGGGTGTCTTGCCAAAAGAAAATCCGCAACCAGCGCTTTGACCATCGACGCCTTGGCAGGTGTAGCGCCGATAATTCTCCTTGACCTGACCATTGCATTTGGGGCACGGCGTCTTAAGCGTTGCATAGTCACCTGGCACCGTGTCGCGATCGTATTCTTTGGCCTTTTTAACAATGTGCTCCGTCATCTGAGCAATTTCTTTCATGAAAGACTCCCGGCTGAGCTTGCCGTGTTCGATCAAAGACAATTTATGCTCCCACTCTCCTGTGAGCTCAGGCTTGCTCAACTCCTCGATGCCCAAGCCCCTCAGCAGTGTCATCAACTGAAACGCTTTGGCCATGGGAATCAACTCTCTGGCATCACGGATCATGTATTTTTCATTCAAAAGACCCTCGATGATCGCCGCCCTTGTTGCTGGCGTGCCCAAACCTTTTTCCTGCATGGCTTCTCTGAGCTCTTCGTCCTCGACCAACTTTCCGGCCCCTTCCATAGCACCCAATAAAGTGGCTTCGCTGTACCTGGCTGGAGGTCTGGTTTTTAAGGGTTTGGGCTGTGCTTGAACCACCTTAGCATCTTCACCGGCATTGACTTTCACCAGCGTTTTGTCAGTGTCGTCCTCCTCGGTGGCCTCTTTACCGTAGATGCTCATCCAGCCAGGATTGACCATGACCTTGCCATCTGTTTTGAAATGATGCGTTGCCCCTTTGACCTTCACCTGCGTGATTCGCGTGGTGACTAAAAACTCAGCCGAGGGGAAAAAGATCGCCATGAATCGCTTGACCACCAAGTCATAAATCTTTTGCTCTGCCTCAGACAAACCCTTGGGCTCCTCTAAGGTAGGAATGATAGCGAAGTGATCGCTTACTTTAGAGTTATCAAAGACACGCTTTGAGGGCTTGATGTAATTGTTTTTCAAAGCCGTCTCAGCAAAAGGTGACAAGTGTCGCATCGAACTTTCTGCCAACATGCCAAAGGTTTGTTTGACAGTCGGCAAATAGTCTTCTGGCAAATGCTTCGAATCGGTTCTTGGATAGGTCAGCGCCTTATGGCGCTCGTACAAACTTTGTGCCAATGAGAGGGTCGTCTTCGCTGAATATCCAAAACGGCCGTTGGCCTCTCGTTGCAAGGAGGTCAAGTCAAACAAGGCTGGAGCGGCTTGCGTTGTGGGCTTGCTTTCATCGGTCACCAACCCAGATTGCTCTAGCACCGCCTTTGCAATATCAAGCGCCTCTTGTTCGGACCATACGCGGTTGTCTTTCTTCTCTGGATCGTTTTCGTCTTTTTTATGCGCAGGGTTGATCCACCTGGCAGCATATTGACCCGCTTGCACGGCAAAACTTGCATGAATTTCCCAGAAGTCTCGGCTGACGAATTTCCGAATTTGCTCCTCTCGTTCGACCACGACCGAGAGCGTTGGCGTTTGCACCCGGCCAACCGTGGTCAAGAAAAACCCTCCATCTCTAGAGTTGAAGGCCGTAAAAGCTCGGGTTCCATTGATGCCAACCAACCAGTCTGCCTCAGAGCGACTTCTTGCCGCATCCGCCAAGCCTTGCATCTGTTGCTCAGAACGCAGGCTATCGAAGCCGTCTCGAATCGCTTGAGGCGTCATTGACTGCAACCAAAGCCTTTTGACCGGTTTTTTAGCGTCCTTCTTTGTTGTGGCAAATTGCTCGATGAGTCGAAAAATCAACTCACCCTCTCGGCCTGCATCACAGGCGTTGACCAAACTGGTGATGTCCTTGCGCTTGACAAGCTTGACCACAGCACTGAGTCTTGACTTGGTGCGATCTACTGGTTTGAGATCAAAATGGGGTGGAATAACCGGTAAATGTGCAAAACTCCACTTGCCTCGCTTGACTTCAAACTCCTCAGGCGCTTTGATTTCCAGCAAATGGCCAACCGCAGAGGTCACCACGAAGGTCTCTGACTCAAAATAGTCATCGAACTTTTCAAACTTTCCTTTTGCTGTCGTTAAAGCACGCACAATGTCTTGTGCAACCGAGGGTTTTTCGGCAATGACCAGTGTTTTACTCATTCAGTTGGATTCCTTCATGCACCGCATTGTGCCGTTTTTTTCATCGATTGAGCTTAAAGCCTTTAAAATTGTCTACGGTTAAACGTCCATATTTAACAACCATACCATCTTTTTTCGAATTGAGCACCCCAGTTGACTACCCCATCTAAACCTCCAAAATCCTCTCATCGCATCCAAACCAGGCGCTCAGGCGTTCATGGAAAGGGTGTTTTTGCTTTGGTCAATATCCCAAAAGGTGAGGTCATCATTGAGTACAAGGGAGAGATCATTTCTTGGCAACAAGCGCAAGATCGACACCCCCACAACCCTTTAGAGCCCAACCATACCTTTTATTTCCATATCAATGAAGACCATGTGATCGATGGCGGCGTTCAGGGTAACAGCTCACGCTGGATCAACCACTCTTGCAACCCCAACTGCGAAGCCGATGAAATTGGAGAGCATGTGTTCATCAAGGCCATCAAGAACATCAAGGCAGGCGATGAGCTCAATTATGATTATGGTCTTATCATTGATGAACGTTACACGCCAAAGCTCAAGGCAGAATATCCTTGTTGGTGCGGTTCAAAGAAATGTCGGGGAACGCTTTTAGCACCCAAACGAGTTAAAAAATAGTCACCCGCTAAGCATTGAGCCTTTTGTATTTTTGCATCTTCTTTTTTCGCTTGAACTTTTCTTATTTTGCTAAGCGCTCACCATCTTCAAGCACACTTATCAGACAAGTTGGCTACCTTGGGCTTGTCATGGGACGTTGAAGTGTTGGACACGGTCGATTCAACTTCCACCGAGTTGATGAGACAAACCAAGCTGGATCCTCAGGTCGCCCTCAACCCCAAGGTCTTGGTCTCCTTGGAGCAAACCCAGGGCAGGGGAAGAAGAGGTAACTCCTGGACCTCCAACAAAGAGGACTCCTTGACCTTTTCTCTAGGTCTTCAGCTCCAACCCGTCAGTTGGCTTGGGCTGTCGCTATGTGTAGGGCTTGATCTGCTCCAAAGTCTGGATCCCGTGCAAAACTTGGGTCTACAACTGAAGTGGCCCAACGATGTTTGGGTTGACAAAGCAGAGCGATTCCATAAATTGGCTGGAATTTTGATTGAAACCCAACAGCCTCAGGCAGACACCCGGCTATCGCCGCCCCATGCGCGCTATTGCGTCATCGGCATTGGGGTCAATTTCAACGCACCCGCCTTGCTCACAAGCACCTCCCTTGCCAGCCCAATAGGCCTTTGCGACTTGGGGTCCCCTTTGAGCCGCCAAGACGTGATCCTCCAAGTGGTGAGCAAGCTGAGCGTTACGTTAAAGCAATTTGAAACCGAAGGCTTTTCGTGTTTTAAAGAGCGTTTTGACCAAGTTGACTTCCTCAAAAACCGACATATTTTTTTGAGCGATGGCACAACGGGTCGCTGCCTAGGCGTCAACCAGCATGGAGAGTTGCTCGTTTTACAAAACTCAGAGATTCGCACCATCGTCAGCATGGACGTGAGCGTTCGCCCTTTAAAGACCTCTTGATGAAGCCGTGGCTTCAAGCCATTTCAAAGACCACGCGAACTCTCAAGCCTTTGAGTTTTGGTGCATCACTTTTAAAAGTGCTGGACGGGCCCTTGAGGGTTGCTGGCAGATCGGTTTGCGCATCTTCGAGATAAATATGTGCTTGGTGTTGATCAGCAATTTCTTTGACGATCGACAAGCCAAGGCCTGAGCCATCGACTTCGCCACCCAGCCCAAGGCTTCTGTAAAAGGGCTGGAAAACAAGCTCCTTTTCTGACTCTGAGATGCCTGGACCAGAGTCTTCAATGACAAAACTCAAAAGCCCATTTTTAAAGTCTCGGTGTATGCCAAGATTGATCACCCCGGGTTGGTGTGCATCTGAGGGCGTGTAGTTGATGGCGTTTTCTAACAGGTTACGTATCATTTCCTTGAGCAAGATTGGGTTGCCCTCGACCTTTGCAGATTTCGTCGAGTCGTCTTCGTTGTGATAGCCAAGATCAATGTACTTTTGTGCAGCCAAAGGCCACGTTTCTTGTAACACTTCTTCCACCAAGGGGCCTAAATCACAGAGGACCTTTGCTATCGATTGAGCGCCCACCTCAGCACGAGCCAAGGACAACAATTGGTTCACCATGCGGGTTGCCCGCACACTGGACAATCCAATCAATTTAAGTGTGTGCCTGAGTTCGGTGTTGGATAAATTTTCAGTTTGCGCCAACTCTGCCTGCATTCGAAGTCCAGCAAGTGGCGTTTTTAGCTGATGCGCGGCATCGGCTAAAAATCTTTTTTTGGTCTCAATGGAACTCTTTAATCTGGCCAAGAGCTCATTGATCGACGTCACCAGTGGCATGACTTCAAAAGGCATGATCCGATCATCCAATGGGCTCAAGTCATCGGGCTTTCTTTTTCTGATGTGCTCTTCTAGTCGTCTTAAAGGCTGAAGGCCTCTGGCCAGCGCTATCCAAAGCACCAAGATCGCCAAGGGCAGAATGGCAAATTGCGGCAACATCACCCCTTTGACAATCTCCTGGGCCAGCAAGCTTCTTTTCTCGAACGACTCGGCCACTTGCAACAGCACCAGTCGATCAAAGGACTGCTTGTCATGACTTAGAGCACCTTTTTCCAAGGGTAACTTGAACCATTGATGTGCAACCCTTATTTGCTGGCCCTTGTGATGTTCGTCCCTGAATCGGATTTCTAAATTCAAAAAGTCCTCTTCGTCTTCTGGCTCAGGTAAGGCCTCCCCCGCCATCAGTGGGCCGGTAAAAGACCGAACTTCAAAGTAGATTTTGTTGGCCCCATCGGCTTTGTTCATGAACTCTGAGGCCGCACTCAGGCGTTGGGAAGTCTCCTTATCTGGATCCTCCAAAATGGCCTCCAACACATGCATGGTCTGCTCTAAACCTCGGTCGTAGGGCTTGTTGGCAAGACCCATCGCAACCAACCAAGTCAGCGCCAAACTGATCGGCCATAAAAGCAACAACGGTATCAGCATCCAATCCAAGATGCCGCCAAACAAGGAGGTTTGCTCGCGTTGAAAAATTTTCACAAAGATCTACTTGTTCTTGACTTTAACGCTCTTGGGTGCTGATGCATTGATGCCTTGATGTGTGCACCAAGGCGTTAGCTGGAAATTTTTTCAAGGCAATAACCCAAACCCCGAACCGTCACGATTCTGATGGGGCCCCTTTCGATTTTTTTCCGCAAACGATGGATGTAGACCTCAATAGCGTTGTTGCTGACCTCTTCACCCCACTCACACAGGCGCTCGACCAATTGATCTTTGCTCACCAATCGTCCCGTTCTTTGTAAAAGAACCTCGAGCAAACCCAACTCCCGAGCCGACAGATCAATCATCTTGCCCTCAATCGTGGCCACCCGACCAGCTTGGTCATAGATCATGGGTCCGTGCTTGATGAGTGCGCTGTTGCCCCCCATTCCCCTTCTGATCAAGGCCCGCACTCTGGCTTGCAATTCCTCCAAAGAAAAGGGCTTGGCCATGTAGTCATCGGCACCATAATCCAAGCCTTTGACCCGCTCTTCTATCGCATCGGCAGCGGTTAAAATAAGAACCGGGCAGGAACTGCCTCTTGCTCTTAAACGCTTCAAGACCTCAAGACCATGAAGCTTGGGTAAGCCCAAGTCCAGAATCAGTAAATCAAACTCATCTGTACTGGTCAGCGCCGCATCGGCTTCGCTGCCACTGACCACATGGTCAATGACGGCTCCCGATGAGCGAAGGCTTCTCAGCAAGCCATCCGCTAAAACTTGGTCATCTTCTGCTATCAAAATTCGCACAATGAGGACCTCCAATGGTATGAACAAACCTCATTTTAGAACTCATTGCGCTTGTTGCGCTGAGAATCTGCATAAACCTCTAATCCTAGACTTATGACCGTCGCAACCTCAAGCCCCACCTCAAGCTTGAACTCTTGTTCGGCTTGTAGGACCGCCAACTCAAAGGCCCTTAACCACGAGATGCCAAGCGCTGTGAATTGAATTTTTTTAGCCCTTTTATCAACCACATCGGGGTCTTTGAAAACCAAGCCCCAGGCCTCACATTGATCGACCAATTGAGCCATGGCTTGCTTGCTCATGCCCGCACTTTGTGCCAGTTGCGTCAACTGCGCCCCTTCAAGCGGTAAATGCCTTGTGATGTGAACATGCGCAGCACTGACTTGCCCTCGGCTGGCCAAGTTCGACAAGGCCAAAGGCACCCTCACATCGTGCGACATCAAGTCGTACACGCGCTCATCAAACCTTCGCATCGACTGACCCAACAACCGGCCTAAATGGTTTTGTCTCCAGTCTGGAAAACTGCTGTGCGTGGACTCGACTTTTTTCATCAAATCGAGTATACCATTTAGTCAAGTAAACTGACTAAATTTTCTATTTACAAGTTGCAACACTTCAGATAAATTACTGTTTAAGCATCCAGTTGTTTTGGGTGCCACCAGTTTTCAAATTTATAAACCACTGATTTTTAAGGAAATTTTATGGACGCACCCGTTAAAGGCCTCACCGCAACTACTGAAAAAAACAAAGCCCTTCAAGCCGCGCTTGCTCAAATTGAGAAGCAATTTGGCAAAGGAACCATCATGCGACTGGGTGAGGGCGAGGTGATCGAAGACATCCAAGTGGTCTCAACAGGGTCTTTGGGATTGGACATTGCCTTAGGGGTAGGTGGATTGCCAAGAGGACGTGTCATCGAAATTTATGGCCCTGAGTCATCAGGCAAAACTACCCTAACGCTCCAAGTGATTGCAGAAATGCAAAAACAAAACGGCACGTGCGCATTTGTGGATGCCGAGCATGCATTGGATATTCAATATGCTCAAAAATTAGGCGTGAATTTACAAGACCTGTTGATCTCTCAGCCCGACACCGGCGAGCAAGCGCTTGAGATTGTGGACAGCTTGGTGCGCTCTGGGGCCGTTGACCTCATCGTGATCGACTCGGTCGCCGCACTCACGCCCAAGGCCGAACTTGAAGGTGACATGGGCGACTCTTTACCAGGCCTACAAGCCAGGCTCATGAGCCAAGCCCTGAGAAAGCTCACCGCGACCATCAAAAAAACCAATTGCATGGTCATTTTCATCAACCAAATTCGGATGAAAATTGGCGTCATGTTTGGCTCCCCAGAAACCACAACGGGAGGAAATGCTTTGAAATTCTACGCGTCCGTTCGCCTTGACATCCGCAGGACCGGCACCATCAAAAAAGGCGAAGAAGCCATTGGCAACGAGACAAAAGTCAAAGTCGTCAAAAACAAAGTGGCCCCTCCCTTTAAAACCGCCGAGTTTGACATCTTGTTTGGCGAAGGCATCTCTAGACACGGTGAAGTCATTGATCTGGGTGTCACGGCTCGTATCATTGACAAATCTGGCGCTTGGTACGCTTACAACGGTGAAAAAATTGGACAAGGCCGTGACAATTCTCGTGAATTCTTGCGTGAAAACCCAGCTCTTGCGCATGAGATCGAAAACAAGGTGCGCGAATCCCTTGGTATCCCTGCAGTGCCAATGGCACTCAGCAGCCCACCTAGCGCGAGCGCTGCAAAAGAGGAGTGAAGCTTCACGCATCGCCTTGACCTCTTGCATCATGACAAGACCGTACCACTGCCACACACACTTACAACAACCCATTCGTCTTATCCTCACGCCAATTCACGTTGCAATCGACTTGCCGTGAATTGGTCCTCATGATTGCTCACCATGTTCAACCGCCAACATAGAAATTTCCCACTCCTCAGCCTCAAATCTCGCGCCTTAAGAGCCCTTTCACAACGAGACTACTCTCGACAAGAATTGCTTCTTAAACTCACCCCCTACGCCACCGATGAGGGCGAGCTCGAACGGCTGCTCAATGAATTAGAGCTCAAAGATTTTTTAAATGAAAAACGCAACGCTCAATCGATCGCACTTAGAAAGGAGAGCAAGCTAGGCGTGCGTCGAATTCATGCGGAGATGAAACAAAAGGGCGTGCCAAGCGATGTGGCCGAGAGCGTCTTGCAAGAGTTAAAAGCAACGGAGATAGAGCGAGCTCAAGCACTGTGGCTTAAAAAGTTTGGACAACCACCAAGGACCCAAAAGGAAACGGATCAACAAATGCGCTTCATGATAACGAGGGGGTTTTCCAGCTCACTTCTCAAAGGAATTTACGCCTCCTGCAAAGAGAAAGCCGAGCGTGAGCAAGAAGAGAAATAAAATGGCTTTCTAGGGCCTTAAGGGCTCCAAGCCAAGCATCAAATGCAAGTTCTGAACCGCAGCGCCACTCGCACCTTTTCCTAAATTATCAAGCCTGGCCATCAAGACCAGGTGGCCTTTGTCTGTATTTTCAAAAACCGCAATTTCTAAACGATTGGTGTTGTTCAAAACTGTCGCATCAAAATGGAGTTCAGTCTCTTTTGGCAAGACACTTACAAAACTGTTTCGTATTGAATGGTAATGGCTGATGTACGTCTGGCGGATTTTCTGAGCGGTCACGCCCTGAGACAGTTGCTCCAAGTGAAGTGGCAATTGCACCACCATCCCTTGCCTAAAGTTGCCAACGCAGGGGACAAACAAAGGGCGCTTTTGCAAGCCTGAGAACTTCATGATTTCTGGAATGTGTTTGTGCTCAAGGTTCAAAGCATAGAAGTCCATCAACGGAGCATGGCCTGCCTCATAAGCCTCAATCATCGTCTTGCCACCACCTGAGTAACCGCTCACACTGGGCAAATTCAATGGCAAATCAGAGGGCAACAGACCAGCCTGCATGAGCGGTCGCAACAGCGCAATGGCGCCCGTGGCATAGCAGCCTGGATTGGCGACTTTTTGCGCCAGTCTGATCAAATTCTCTTGGCCTGGATCGAGCTCGGGAAAACCATAAACCCAGTCGGTGTGCGTGCGATGCGCTGTGGACGCATCGATGATCTTGGGTTTTTGATCTCCCATTTGATCGATCAATTCAACGGATTGTCTAGCGGCATCGTCATGCAAACACAGAATGACCAAATCCGCTCTCGCCATGATTGCCAACTTGGCTTGTGGATCTTTGCGCTCAGACGGCGCAAGCGACAAGATCTCCAACTCCTTGATGGCCAGCAGTTGGCTTTTGATCTGAAGCCCCGTGGTTCCAGCCTCGCCGTCGATGAAAATTTTGTTCATGTTTAGGTCTACAATAAGGCAAAGTTGACTGGATATTTAAGCCAATTGTAAGCAAAAAGGAAGTTTAATGCATCCGAACATGATACATTTCTAGGCGGTAAAGTATAGATCCATTTATTGACCCAGCTTTCTCATTGTCCGGCCCTTTTTGGCTCTATTTTCCCCTTCCGATTTAAGAGAACATCATGAAAATTCACGAATACCAAGGCAAAGATATTTTGCGTCAATTTGGCGTGCCCGTTCCCAGAGGAATTCCAGCCTTTACAGTTCAAGAGGCTGTTGAGGCTGCCCAAAAACTTGGCGGTCCGGTTTGGGTGGTCAAGGCCCAAATTCATGCCGGTGGACGCGGCAAAGGAGGCGGGGTCAAGTTGGCACGCTCCATCGATGAGGTCAAGACGTTGGCCAGTGAGATCTTAGGCATGCAATTGATCACCCATCAAACAGGCCCCCTAGGACAAAAGGTTCGAAGACTTCTCATTGAAGAAGGTGCGGACATTAAAAAAGAATACTACGTCTCTGTGGTGACCGATCGCGCATCTCAGAAAATTGCCCTCATGGCCTCCTCTGAAGGCGGTATGGACATTGAAGAAGTTGCCCACGCCACACCCGAAAAAATCATCAAAGTCTTTGTCGACCCACTTGCGGGCTTACAAGACGCGCAGGCAAAAGAGCTGTGCAACGGAATTGGAGTTCCTGAAGGCTCACAAGACGAGGCCATCCAGGTGATGAAAGGCTTGTACACCGCCTATATGCAAACCGACTGCTCTTTGGCTGAGATCAACCCACTGATCCTAGAAGGCAATGGTCACATCAAGGCCTTGGATGCAAAATTCAACTTTGATCCCAATGCTTTGTTCCGCCATCCCGAAATTGTTGCCTACCGAGATCTTGACGAAGAGGATGCTGCGGAGATTGAAGCGAGCAAGTTTGATCTCGCCTACATCAGCTTGGATGGCAATATAGGATGCTTGGTCAATGGTGCAGGCTTGGCCATGGCCACCATGGATACGATCAAGCTCTTTGGCGCTGAACCCGCCAACTTCCTTGATGTCGGTGGAGGAGCAACCCCTGAAAAAGTCACCGAAGCCTTCAAAATCATGCTGAAAAACCCCAAAGTCAAAGCCATTTTGGTCAATATCTTTGGTGGCATCATGCGCTGCGACACCATTGCCACAGGGGTGATTTCAGCATGCAAAGCCGTCAATCTGAGCGTGCCCCTGGTGGTTCGCATGAAAGGCACCAATGAGGAACTTGGTAAGAAAATGCTCGCTGATTCCGGCCTTCCCATCATCAGTGCCGACACCATGGCTGAAGCGGCTCAAAAAGTCGTTGCCGCACTGAAATAAGCCTCAAGGATTTCAACATGTCTATCTACATCAACAAAAACACCAAAGTCATCACCCAAGGCATTACCGGCAAAACTGGTCAATTCCATACTGAAAAGTGCCAAGAATACGCCAACGGAAAAGAATGCTTTGTCGCTGGCGTCAATCCTAAAAAAGCTGGAGAGTCGATCTTTGGCATTCCCATTTATGGATCTGTCAAAGAAGCGGCAACACATACTGGTGCAACTGTGTCCGTTATCTACGTACCTCCTGCTGGTGCCGCAGCAGCCATTTGGGAAGCCATCGAAGCTGACCTGGACTTGGCCATTTGCATCACCGAGGGGATACCCGTTCGCGACATGTTGGAAGTCAGAAACAAAATGAAAGCCAAGGAAGCTGCAGGCGGTAAAAAAACTCTGCTGCTTGGCCCTAACTGCCCAGGCCTGATCACACCCGATGAAATTAAAATTGGTATCATGCCAGGCCATATCCACAGGAAGGGTCGCATTGGTGTCGTCTCTCGCTCAGGCACATTGACCTATGAAGCTGTGGCCCAATTGACGGAAATTGGACTAGGTCAATCCAGCGCTGTTGGCATCGGTGGCGACCCCATCAATGGCTTAAAGCACATCGATGTCATGAGAGCCTTCAATGACGATCCTGACACGGATGCGGTCATCATGATTGGTGAGATTGGTGGCCCAGATGAAGCTGAAGCTGCTCGCTGGTGCAAAACCAACATGAAAAAACCCATTGTTGGCTTTATTGCAGGCGTGACGGCACCAGCAGGAAAACGCATGGGACACGCTGGTGCCTTGATTTCAGGTGGCTAAGACACCGCCGACGCAAAACTTGCAATCATGGAGGAATGCGGCTTTAAGGTCACGCGAAATCCATCAGAGATGGCCAAACTTCTTAAAGCTTTGCTTTAATCACGAAGAGCTCGATGGGTTGACTTTCTGTTAAACTTTTAAGTCAATTAGGTTTTTCAAGTCACTTACCGTTCATTCACTTAACCAACACGGTGTCAAAGCATGGAATTTTTACAAACTGCCGACTTTTGGATTGGCTTGTTCAACATTATCTTGATCAACATTATTTTGTCTGGCGACAATGCTGTCGTCATTGCACTTGCTGCTAGGAGCTTGCCACCTAAAGAGAGAAAGTTAGCTATCCTTTACGGCTCTGGCGCTGCAGTGGTTTTAAGAATCTTGCTCACCGTCGTTGCCGCGAAATTACTTGAGCTTCCCTATTTGCAAATCATTGGTGGCCTGTTACTTTTATGGATTGGTGTTCAATTGTTGGCCGAGGAAGACGATGGCGAGGAAGGAGAGGCCAAGGAGCACTCCAGTTTGCGCTCAGCGATGTTGACCATCTTGGTTGCCGATTTGGTCATGAGCTTGGACAATGTCATCGGCGTTGCTGCGGCAGCTAAAGGCTCGATGATCTTACTGGTTCTTGGACTGGCCATCAGTATTCCACTCATCGTGTTCAGCAGCAACATCATGATGAACCTCATGGCCAGATTCCCACTGATCATCACTCTCGGTGCCGCGTTGATTGGCTGGGTCAGTGGCGAAGCGGTCATTCATGACACGGCCATCCATGATTGGGTACAAGAGAACCCTGTTTTGAATTATGCGGTCCCCGCTGTGTGTGCCGCATTTGTGGTCGTCGTTGGTAAATATTTACAAAGAAAATCTTCCTCTGAAGATACCCCAGCCTCAGAAACTCATTGAGTTTTGATACTCAGGTTTTAAAGCCCTTGATGAGTTCAAGGGCTTTTTTATTTCTCCTTGCACTTCAAGCAGCTTTATAACTACCGGATTGGCCGCCGTGCTTCTCTAACAGGGACACGTGCGTTATCACCATGCCTCGATCAACGGCCTTGCACATGTCATAAACGGTTAAAAGTGCAAGCTGTACGCCCGTCAGCGCTTCCATCTCAACCCCAGTTGATCCAATGGTCTCTGCTTGAACTTGGCATCTTAGACCGTGTTCATTTTCTCGCTCTATCCAACTCCAATCCAATGTGACGCGTGTTAAAAACAAAGGGTGGCACAAGGGGATCAGATCGCTTGTTTTTTTTGCCCCTTGAATACCCGCGATCCTGGCAACACCCAAAACATCTCCCTTTTTGGCATCCCCTTTTTGAATCAGTTGCAAAGTTTTTTTATCCATCAAGATGCTGCCTTGTGCGACAGCAATTCGATGGGTGATTGGTTTTTGCGATACATCCACCATATGTGCATCGCCTTTCGCATCAAAATGGGTCAAGTCCATTTCATCTCCACTTGTCGAGTTCATATTCGCTGATTGCTGTTTGTGCATAGAACTCGTATCATACTCAATTGAATGCAACTTCTGAGCCCTACTGTTCGCAGACTCAAAAATGACACCCCTTTCATTGTTTCAAAAATTAAGGTTCTGTATTTGCCTGCTCGGCTTGAGCTTGCTGTTTGCTCATGCTCAAACGCCTATCACCGTTCGAAAAGATGCCCGGCTTCCAAGCTTAGGGGACGGCTCAGAGATGGCGTTAGGTGAGGAAAGGCACATTGGCGAGTCAGTCATGCGGGAAATTTTTAAAGATCCAGATTACCTGCAAGACCCTATCTTGTTGGATTATTTGCTTTCTGTCTGGCAGCCACTCATTGATGCATCAAAACTAAGGGGTGACTTGTCTGCTGAAATGGAGCAACGCTTTGCTTGGCAGGGCTTTTTAGTAAAGGATCCCAGCATCAATGCCTTTGCATTGCCTGGTGGCTACATGGGTGTGCATTTGGGCCTGATCTCAGCCGTTTCAAACCGAGATGAGCTGGCCTCTGTGCTTGCTCATGAATTGAGTCACATCACACAAAGACACATCTCCAGACTTTTTGCTCAACAAGCCCAACAAACACCGCTAATGCTTGGCGCCATGGTGCTTGGTATCATCGCGGCAGGTAAAAACCCTAATGCGGCAAGCGCCCTCATGGTGGGTGGCCAAGCTGTAGCGACCCAAAACCAGCTTAACTTCTCTAGAGACATGGAGCGCGAAGCAGATCGAGTTGGATATGGCGTGATGCTTCAGGCAGGCTATGAAGGCAGTGGCTTTGTAAGTATGTTTCAAAAACTTCAGCAAGCCTCTAGACTCAACGACAATGGCTCTTACCCCTATTTAAGAAGTCATCCCCTGACGACAGAGCGTATCGCTGACATGGCATCCAGGCAAGTTGGTTTGTCTGAAGGCGTGAATCCTCAGAACTCGATGCCCAGCAATTGGGGCCATTTGGTGATGAGCGCCAGGGCTAAAGTTTTAACCAAGCCCAACTCGGACGCCTATCAACTCAACATTGATTTAGCCCATAAAGCGCTTAAAAATCCCAATGAACTCTTGTCCAATCAAATCGCTTTGCTGTACGCAGGGGTTTTGTCGTCCCTAAAAGTCTCTAATATCAACCAAGCAAGACAGTTTCTTACCAGCTTGGAAAAACTGTCCTATCAGGCTAAAACACCTGAGTTCAGTTTGCAATTGTCTTTGTTACAAGCACAGTTTTTTTATGAAGAGAATCAACCCATGCTCGCCTTGGGCATTCTTAACGCATTGCCAAAATCACGTGCCGTTCAATTCATGCTCTGTGAGAACCAACTTAAACTAAGTACCAGAGAAGCTAAATTAACTTGTACCCTCTCTCTAAGAGACTGGCTGAGTGCTCATCCCAAAGATATCCATGCTTGGGAATTGTTGTCTGATGCACAACAAAAAAGTCAAGATCTTTTGAGCTCTATTCGTTCGATGGCAGAAGCTTTTGCGTTGAAGTTTGACTATGTACCTGCAATCGATAGATTGTATGCTGCGCAATCATTGTCCAAAGAACTCAGCAAAAAAACTGGTCTCACCAAGGCTCAAGAAGTGGAGTCTTCCATCATTGACTCTCGACTGCGAACTTTATTGGCTCTGCGTCGAGAACAGTCGCTCCAGCGCTGAATCGATAAAAATATTGAACAAGCTGTAGATCAAGGACCCAAACAAGGCATGCCCAAAAGTTTGAACTTGAAAGCCCTCTAGCATGGCTGATGCCATCCAAAACAAGAAGGCATTGATCACAAATAAAAATAGACCTAAAGTAATCAAAGTCACTGGCAACGTCAACACCACCAAAATAGGTCTGACAATTAGATTTAAACAGCCAATCACCAGCGTTGCAAACAAGGCCGACTGAAAGCCATTGATAGCAATTCCCGCATCAATATATGAAAGGCTCATCAGAGCAAAGGCACTCAAAAACCACTTAAAAAGTATTTTCATGTTGAAACAATGTTCTGATGGCTTGTCGCGATGCTTGGCTATCGCTTTATAAATTTAGTTTTTATCAGGCTTGTTGACACACTATATACCGTTTTCTGGATTTTGAGGATTTATACGTTTATGATAGCCCTCCTATGTCTTCTATACACATCACCGATATTGAAGCAGCCATTAATTATTGGCGCAACAAAGACCCCTCAAAAGATGGCATCACACTTTCTAGTGCATTGAGATCACTTGCACATGTTTACGCACTGATGGTTCACTTTCATGAAGAAGAGGTCTCCATCAATGGTTTTCCTTCACAGGCCATGGAAGCATGGATGGCTTGGTATGAAAGTGTTGAAGACACCCCATGCATCGCCATTTGCTCTACAAGTCAGGGTGACGAAATTTGCAAGGGTTGTGGCCGTACTTTTCAAGAGGTTCAGGATTGGACACAAATGAATCCCTCACAAAAACGCCATACTTGGAGAAGAATCACCATGGAAAATACCGCATGGCGATTCAACCGTTACCTTGAGCGAGCTTCCCTCAAAGCGATAAATATCGATAAGCCCGAACAATAAAGTGTCGTGACTTTATGGTGCTCCAAGTCGTTTAGCAAGAGTTGCCGCTAGGCCAAGGTAAGTTTCTGGTCTTAGGGCGAGCAAGCGCTCCTTTTCCTCAGAAGGTATGTCCAATGTTTCTATCAATTTTTTTAAGTCACCTTGCGTAACAGTCCTCCCCCTTGTCAACTCCTTGAGACTTTCATACGCACCATGAACACCATAACGACGCATGACAGTTTGTATAGGCTCTGCCAAAACCTCCCAGGCCGCATCCAAGTCTTCAGAAAGCTTAGCATGGTTGATTTCTAATTTTGATAAGCCCGTCAACAAAGATTGATACGCCAAAATAGAATACCCAAAAGCAACGCCAACGTTACGAATGACCGTGCTATCGGTCAAATCTCTTTGAAAGCGACTGATGGGAAGTTTTTCACTCATATGTCTCAGCAGTGCATTGGCTAGGCCGAGATTGCCCTCAGCATTTTCAAAATCAATCGGATTGACTTTGTGAGGCATTGTGGATGAACCAATTTCTCCCTCTTTTAAGCGTTGCTTAAAGTAGCCCAAAGAGATGTAACCCCAAATATCTCTGCACCAATCGATCAAGATGACATTTAACCTAGATAGAGCGTCAAAGAATTCAGCCATATAGTCATGCGACTCAATTTGCGTGCTGTAAGCCTGAAAACTCAAACCCAGACCCAAGTGATTATCCAAGGATGCACCTTCCCTATAAGCGGGTCCCTCAATCACATTTTTAGCAACTTTTTCCCAATCAATGTCTGGATAAGCCGCCAATTGAGCATTGTAATTGCCCACAGCACCATTCATCTTTGCCATCAAGGGGATTGACTCTAGGCGATTTCTAGCATTTTTTAATCGAACAACAAAATTAGCAATTTCCTTTCCAACCGAGGTCGGGGTTGCAGTTTGTCCATGTGTTCGAGAAAGCATGGGTACATCTGCATACTCTTGGGACAAACCCATCATCGTTTCAATGACACGACCCATGAAAGGCAACAACACCTGGTCTCTGGCCGCTTGAATTTGTAAGGCATGGCTGGTGTTGTTGATGTCTTCACTCGTCATCGAGAAGTGAACCATTTCTCCCATGTTTTCCAATTCTTTTTTAACCGATGCAGTCATGTGCTTGGCTTTGAATTGACTCTTTATCCAATACTCAACAGCCTTCACATCGTGATTGGTGGTTTTTTCGATTTCTTTGACTTCAAGAGCATGTTCGTGGGTAAAGTTTTGAAACAAGCCAATCAAATAGGCTTTACTTTCTTTAGAAAAAGGGGGGCACTCACTCAAGCCCAATTGACTTAAAGCAATGAACCAAGTGATTTCTACTTGTACACGTCGCTGTATATAGCCCATTTCCGACATAATGGGTCTTAAACTGGACACTTTGGCCGCGTACCGACCATCCAAAGGCGATAATGCAAGTAAGGGAGAATAGTTCATCTAAACATTTTAAGCTCCATGAATGCCATCCTATTGGACCCAGAATTGAAATGGTATAAACAAACTTTTTATATGGTATTCATGCTTTAACTCGTCGCTATGACACAACACAAGTTTAAGGCCACACCTTAGAATCGTTCTCTATCTACAAATTTTAAAAATGAAACTTATTGGTGCAATTACAAGCCCTTACGTGCGCAAGGTTCGTATCGTGATGGCCGAAAAAAAACTTGACTATCAACTCTTACACGAAGAAGTCTGGTCTACCCAAACCCAAATATCTGAATTTAATCCTCTGGGCAAAGTTCCCTGCTTGATCATGGAAGGCGGGGAGGCGTTGTTTGACTCCAGAGTCATCGTTGAATATTTGGACACCCTTTCGCCGGTTGGTAAATTGATCCCTAGCAGCGGCAGAGAAAGGGCGGAAGTAAAAACTTGGGAGGCCTTATCAGATGGCGTTTTAGACGCATGTATTTTGGCGCGTCTCGAGCAAACTTGGGCTGGTCGAAGCGAGCAAGAGCGTTCTAAAGCCTGGATTGATCGACAAATGGGAAAAGTCACGACAAGTCTTGCTGCCATGGAGAAAGGCTTGAGTGATAAACCTTTTTGTTGCGGCATTCATCTGAGCTTGGCTGATATTTCTGTGGGCTGTAGTTTGGGCTATTTAGACTTTAGGTTTCCGGATTTGAATTGGCGAGACTCACACCCTGAACTTGGCCGTCTTTTTGAAAAAATAAAAACTCGCGCGTCTTTTATTGAAACTGAACCGCACTCATAAATCAGTTCCTATTTTTTTCTTGAGCCATCTCAAAACATGTCCAAGCAAGGGGATTTTTTCATAGACCTCCTCTGCAGCATCCCAATAATCACGATGCATCTTCACCCTCCAATGGCTCAAATCATCAGAGGTCCATGCGAGATGACTTGCCCCATGAATGACCCTTTGCTCATTTGGTGACCAGTCTTTCAATGAGTAAGTAAATTCCCATGTTAAAAAAGATTGCTCTCCTTGCGTCACAACTTCTTTAACGCTGAAGGATGGAGCTTGAGTTGTATTGAACATATGCTCAAACAATTGAATGATTTTGTTGTGCCCCACAACTTCATTGAATGGATCTTTAAAGCTTGCCTGATCTGAGTAGATACCTTTGATCTCAGATAAGTTATTCATTGATATATTTTCATAAAAATAAACCAATTCTTTAACTTTTAATTCTATCGGGTTCATATTTATTCTCACACCTTACTTTGCTTGGTCGCACTTTTGATCAATTTAAAGTAGAGAGCATATGGGAAAAGTTTTAAGAGTTTTAGAACCCTTGTGAATCGTTTCGGATAATGAATTTCGAAATCGCCCTTGCGCCAACCCTTGATCATCTCTCTAGCAGCAACATCCGCAGAAATCAAAGCAGGCATATGAAAGTTGTTTTGAGCAGTTAACGGGGTTTGTACAAAACCTGGGTTGATGAGGCTCACGCCAATCCCCAGCTCATGTAGATCAAAGTACAAGGATTCACTCAAATTGATCAAAGCGGCTTTGGTGGGCCCATAGGCCAAACTTTTAGGCAAGCCTTGATAGCCGGCAACACTGGAGATAATGCCGATGTGGCCATAACCCTGGGCCCTCAAAGGAGGCAATATATAAGACAAGACTCGGCATAAACCCAAATAATTGATGTCGTTGTGCTTGATCATTTCCGCTAAATTATATTGAGCTGCACTTTGTTCTAAATAATGGCCCGCACAATAAATGACGACATCAATGCCTTGATGATTTTTTACGACATTGAATGCCTTTTCAATACTGTTGATGTTCATCACATCGATATCAACCGCTATGCCTGATGAGTGATCACGTACGAAAGCGTTCAATGCCTCCATGCTCCTTGCCGATACTGCAACCTTAGCACCCAAGCTGGCCAATTCCAATGCACAAGCCATTCCAATACCACTTGAAGCACCTATCAGCCAAACACTTTTATTGGCCCAGTCGACAATGGGTAAATTAAGGGGCTTCATTGATTTTGTTGCTTTGCAACTGGGGCCTCTTTAGAAAAAGAAAGCGTCACCTCGCCCAAATAAATTCCCCACTTTGACATGCGCGCTTTGTTCAGCATGACTTTTTCGTCAATCTGATACATCCAGTCCTCAAATTGAACCTCCCAGTTGTTGTTGTCAACCGGCAAGGAGAGAATATATTTCCACTGAAGTGCATTTCCACTGCTTTTACCACTTGCAAGACCAATCACATCGTCTGCCGTCCCTTGGTATGAACCGCCGCCTAAATCCTTTAATTTCCATATCCTTTGTTGTTGAGTTCCATCAGAATAAAGGAATTTTTCATCTAAAACACCTTCATCTCCGACCCAAGAACAATTCATAAGGACCGTGAATCTTTTAATGACTTCTCCGTTTCTATCGGTAAATATACCCCACGCTTTGACCTCACCGTTGAAGAACTCTTTCAAGTTCAACTGTGGCCTTTCATTTTTGTAGGTCAATACACTGGGACTTGAACAACCTTGCACGGTCAACATCAATGCAAGAAAAGTTACACAACTGGCAACACGGAACAATTTCACGCGCTCCATCAAAAATAAAATAAATTTACTCACTATATTTCCTTGTTATTTAAATTGGCCCTTAAAGGAGACCTTAATTCAACTCTTTGTTTTTGAAAGATTTATTTTTTTAATTTACTGAAGTCACCGATTTACCGAAAGTGATAAAGTCCTCAGGTAAAGTCGGAAGTGCATGAAATTTAGCGCCTTTCATCCACAAAATCAAGGCCTGAAAGTGAATTTTCAAAATCACACCAAATGTCATCAAAGGGTAGCGTAAAAGTGCTTTTCTTTTACTCATTTTTGATAACTCTTCCAAGATACCACTCACACTGGTTTTAAGTAACAATCCTTTGTCATCCAAATAATCGATCCTGACAAGCATCTTTAAACCATTCAAGCTTTTGTCTTTATCGTTCTGACTTGACATAAATCTAAATCGATACTCTCCCTCTGTTTGTATAAATGGGGACACATGAAAAACTTTTTTTGCAAAATATTCTTGTCCAAGTTTTGGCGATTCAATCAAGTAACAATGCCTTTGACCAAACGTATTATTGACCTCGACCAAAACAACTTTCAGTTCCTTGTTCTCACTATAACCATACCAAAAACTCACAGGTTTAAATGCGTATCCCCAAACCCGTGGAAAACACTGCAGCCAAATTTCACCATCCACGCCAGTAATACCATATTGATCTAAAACGTTTTCAAACCACTCAAGTGAACTACGTCCTTTTGGGGATGTAGGATCGCCATGGTCTGCATCATAAAAAGACAAACCAGAAAATTTATTGATGGTCAAAAATGGATGGGTAGATGGACTCAATCGACGCATTGGCAAATAGATAAAGTAACTAGGATAGTTGAAATGATGGCGTTTTGGTCGACTCCTTTCGTGCCTAACCTGTCCAAAACCGATGTAAGCTTGCTCCGTCACACAAGCACTCCTAAGTTCAAGTCCTTGATGATTTTGTTCGCAGCGAGTTTACCCGCTTGTAAGCCGTCTTCGTGAAATCCATAACCCATCCATGCTCCAGCAAACCAAGTCTTCTTGTGACCATTTATTTCTGCCATTTTGGCTTGCGCTCTGACGGCCTTTTCATCTAGAACTGGGTGCGCATATTGGATGCGCTTCAGTATCTTACTTTCATCAATATGACGGCGCTGATTCAATGTAACAAATAGATTTTCCTTGAATGGAAGGGGTTGAAGTTTGTTGATCCAGTAATGCAAGCATACGCCGGTGTCCCTGGACTGATCCGACACATGTAAATTTTCAAAATTCCAAGCAGCCCAAGCAATTTTCTTACTGGGCATGATCGATTGATCCATATGAAGAATTGCTTCATTTTGTTTTGTTTTGATACATTCTAGAATTTCAAGCTCTTTGATGCTTGGATCACCCAAAACTCTTATCGCTTGCGGCGCATGCGTCGCTAGGACAACAGCATCAAATTCTTCAAAGCGGGTTTCTGTGTAAACACGTACTTTTTCATTGCCGTCCTTTTGAAATCTTTCAATTTTTACTACTTCACAATTTAATCGCTTATCGACTATTTGATCTGTAATTTTTTTGACATAGTTCTTGGAGCCACCTTCTACTGTAAACCATTGCGGTCTATTTTGGACTTGCAAAAGTCCATGGTTATGACAAAAGCGAGCTAAGCTGATGGCTGGAAATTCAAGCATAGTTTCTGGCTCACAACTCCAGATACATCCAAGCATTGGCAATAAATAACCTTCTTGAAATATCTTACCAAACTTATTATTTTTTAAATACTCTTTCAAATTCAGTGAGTAGTTTTGATCCAGATTCGAGCTTGAGAAATTTTGTACATAATTTGTTGTCAATTCATTGAATCTGATGATTTCTTTCAAGAGCAACCAGAACTTAAAGCTAAAAATATTTTTTCTCTGAGCAAAAACTGAATTTAAATTAGAACCGCTCCACTCAAGTTTTCTGCTGAGCCAATCTACTTTGGCTTGAACAGAAAATGACATGTCTGATGGGAATGTCTTCACATTCATTTCTTCAAACATTTGTATCAATCCAGGATAGGTTCTTTCATTGAAGACCAAAAATCCTGTATCAACACCATAGGTTTCAATGATATTTTTTGTTGTCTCTAGTGCTACATCTACCGTATTTGCATGACCACCGAAATAATCTTGTTTTTCGTAAAGGGTAACTTCGACTTTATCGCGCAAAAAATAAGCCACAGATAAACCGGAAACCCCGGAACCAACAATGGCTACTTTTTTATTGAAAACACTCATTTTCTTGATTACTTAATATGCTTTTCATTCAAGCTCAGCTCTACGTCTTTAATAAATGATTTATCTTGCGGCCCAGTCATGCTTCCATAGCTCTTAATTATTTGTCCATCTCTAGAGATAAGGTACTTGTAAAAATTCCACTTTGGCGTTGTTTTAGTTGCGACGGCTAAATCTTTGTATAGTTTTGAGGCTGACTCTCCTTTGACCGCTGTTTTTGTAAACATCGGAAACTTGACTCCAAATGTATTTTCACAAAAGTCAGCAATTTGTTGATTGCTCTCAGGCTCTTGGGCAAAGTCGTTGGAAGGAAAACCTAAGACAACCAGTCCGTCACCCTTATACTTTTCATACAAGGCTTCCAGACCTTTGTATTGAGGCGTAAAGCCACAATAACTTGCAGTATTGACGATCAAAACAACTTTTCCAGTGTATTGACACAAGCTTTGAGGCTTTTCGTCTTGTAACCTCAATACGTTTTGATTCAAGATAGATGGACACTTTGTCATCGAAACCTCATCAGCAAATGCTGCTGCATTTGACTTGGTTTGCGAGAATGCAGTGTCATGGATCGACACTTGACATGCAAGTATCAATAAAATGGATAGAGTATTTTTTTTCATGAATTTAAATTTATTGACTTCAGGCTTTGGCTATTTGTATACCGGATTTTCTAATAGACAGTTTATACAACGTCACTTTTGTTGAGGATTTAAGTGTTTAGAATAACCTTCTGATACCAAGTTTATACATATTTAAACATTTACATATGAACAAACCTCAATTTTTGCAAAAAATTCTAGATCCGCATCAACTTAGCCATCACTTAAGTGGAATTAAATCTTTGGGTTCGACAGTTTTTACAAATGGTGTTTTTGATGTCCTGCATCGTGGACATGTAACTTACCTCGATTTAGCAAGTCAACTCGGTAAAACTTTAATTGTGGGTCTTAATACGGATGCCTCTGCGCGCGCGCTAGGTAAGGGAGATGATCGTCCACTCAACACCTTGACAGACAGAATACAAGTAATTGCAGCCCTTGAAAGCGTCTCTTACGTGACTTGGTTTGATGAAAATACCCCTCTTGAAATCATAAAAATCATCCGTCCTGACTTGCTTGTCAAGGGAGGTGACTATGACATGAGCATCTTACCTGAAACTCATTTTGTCAAGTCTTATGGAGGACATGCGCAGGTCATCAATTTTGTTGATGGATACTCTACAACGGGACTTATTGACAAAATATTAGGTAAAAAACTCAATCGCCCTTGAGTACTTCACCAATAAGCATCAAAAAAGCACAACCACAATTTTTTGATCGTTTTTTCTTCATCTTTTAAAGATCCGTCGTTGATTTCAAAGCTTTTCTCTTGCAAGCTTGTTGCATGCTGGTTTTTTCTCAATACTCGATATGCATCCCCAGCTTGATCACCCAAGCCCAAGGGTATCAAGCCCTTGTTTTCTGCCACTTTCAACAAGCCAATATTCCCGATATTTTGTGTCAACTCTACGTGACTATTGGCATGAGCAAGTATTAAATATTGAACAACAAATTCAACATCAATCATGCCTCCAGGACTGAATTTTCCATTGAAAAAACCAATCTTGGCTTTATGCGACAACCACAGTTTTTTCCGCATTTCGAAGACATCAACTAGCAGATTTACATTTGACCGCTTTAACGACAAGACCTCTTGCCTTATCGCTTCGAATCTTTCCTTTAATGAATTTTTGCCAACGTAAAAACGAGCTCTTGTTAAAGCTTGATGCTCCCAAGTCCATGCACTGTTTTGATCCAACTGCCTTTGATACTTTTCAAAAGCATCAAACGAACTGACCAAAAGCCCTGCACTTCCATTAGGTCTTAACGCGTTATCGATTTCATACAAGTCACCATCAGAGGTTTTCAGTGTCATCCACGAGATCAAACGCCTTGCTAAGATTGGTATTTTTTCCATTGACTCATGATCGGTTTCATCATAAAGAAGAACCAAATCCAAGTCACTTCCATATCCCAACTCTTTGCTACCTAGTTTTCCATATCCGATGATTGCCAATGGTGGGTTTTGAGATTTACTTAACAATGTATCTTGATGACTCATCCGACTCCATATCCAGCCAACACATACATTCAAGACACCTTCCGCTAACTCAGATAAATCGTCAGAGATCTCCTCTATCGAAAGTTTCCCATTCAAATCCGCAACGAGTATCTTGAACAAGCAAGCGTGATGTTCCCTACGCAACATTCTCAATAATTGCTCTTCATCTTCTTTTTCAGTGTTGATGTTGATAACATCTCGGCGCTTGTTCATTAATTCTATAAAGTCTTCACTTTTTAGTCTGATGGGTTTCCCATCATCATTCACCAATTGTTCAATAACACTAGGGTAATACTTTAAATAACGCCTGCACCACGACGACGCCCCCATTAAATGACTTATATCCAGCTGAACTTTAGGGTGCTGCATTTGCAAGGATAGATAGTTCTCTCTTTTAAATATAACGTCAATCCAATCAAACCAATGATTGATTTCTATATAAGTCACTTCGGATCGTTTAAGCCAAGCAATGTTTCTCTCAATCAACTCACAAAGCCATAAATTTTTATTTCGTTTTAACTGGTTGATTGCTTGTGTATCGGTTCTGTTTCCTTGTTCTTGCTCATTTGTGATGATCAGTTGCTTAGACCATTTTTCACACAAGTTTCTGATATTTTTAATCGCATCCATCTTCAACTCAAGATCTCTAGTTGCTTCCATTGTGATCTGTGAAGATATTTCTATTTGCTCAACAAGTTGATGACCCATGTTGATGATTACATTGTTAGCCTCTTTCTCAAATGACGAATGAACTACCTCTTTGACTACACTCGCTGAGTTCAGCAATTGATCAAATTCATCTTGTACGTAATTGCATACGTTGACTAAAGTTTTATTCAACTGCTGTAGGTCTTCATAACCCATGGTGTCAGCAACCCATGTCAAATCACTATCTTGCTCAGGTAATTTGTGCGTTTGCTGGTCATCTAAGTATTGGATTCTGTGCTCTAAAGTTCTCAAGAATCTATAACTCACCTCCCATTGTTCACACTGATGATTTGTCATTAACTTATACGTTGACAAATATTTCAAAGCTTCGAACGTAGACCTTGTTCTTAATTCTGGTCGCGTCCCAGCATACATCACTTGAAACAATTGAACACCGAACTCAATTTCTCGAATGCCGCCACGCCCCAATTTGATATCTTTTAGATTTGAACTGACGCTTGCTTGTTTTTGAATTTTTGAATGTATTTCTCGCAATGAATCTTTCAATTGAAAGTCAGCGTATTGCCTATAAACAAAGGAATCAATCACTGCGTAAGCTTTTTCGCTGAACTTATTTTTAAAGATGAATTGTTCAGCTCCTAGGACTCTAGCTTTCAGCCACGCGAATCTTTCCCAGGGCCTTGCATTTTTTTGAAAATACTCCTCCAAAGCATTTAAAGATAAAACACTTGCACTATCTTTGCCATAGGGTCGTAGGTCCAAATCAATACGAAATACAAACCCATGCTCCGTTATCACAGAAATCATTTTTTGCATGGCCATTGACCATTTCAGATAGTACTCTTGATTTGAAATACTTTTTTGCCCACTTTTTTTAGGATCAATTTGCGTCTGACCCTCCATCTCATAGACATACACCAGGTCAACGTCGCTCGATACATTGAGCTCTTTTGCTCCTAGCTTTCCCATTGAAATGATCGCAATTTGGCACAGGGATCCATCATCATTGGTGGGTATGCCATATGAATGCCAAAGTTGTCCGTTGATGCTTTCGCTTGCTTTGAGCAAGGAGAACTCTGCCAATTTGGATATTCTTGACATCACTTCTTCAAGTGATAAATCTGACTCGCAATCCAATTTAAGCAGCTCTTGCTGAACCAACTGTCTTAATATTCTTAAGCAAGTTTCGATTGGATATGTTTTTTGAAGTACTTCTAAGACCTTTTCATGTTCAAAAAGGCCAAAATGGTTGAATTCAAAGACGGATCTTTCTTTCTCATATCGGCGGCTGATGCGGTTAAAAAATCGAGAACCTAGCCTCAAATTTGCTTTCTTTTTTACAGAATTTGAATATGGCGTTAATTTTGCTTCTAACCCTGTAATAATTGTATTCATTGCATATTTCCTTGCATTTGATTCCAATGCTCCAATTTCCTAATTTCCAATCAATTTCAAGCCACCGTGCTTTAAATATTTTCTGGATTATTTCCAGCGTCTTTTTTTGGCTATGCCTTGCATTTTGGACACTTCTTTTAGGCTTTGGACTTGCACTTCACTTGCTGATAGCCCCAAATATCGACCGTTTTAGAGTTGACATCGAAAACTCTATTTCTGCAAAAATAGGAACCTCGATCAAAATTGGTGAAATTCGAGCTATTTCCAATAGCCTTTTCCCTAGTTTTGAAATCCTAGACCTCGCAACATTCAATGCTGTTGGTGTTCCAATGATGCATATTAATCGGGCTTGGGTGTCTTTGTCCACTCAGTCGATCCTGCGTCTTGCACTTGATAAACTGTACGTTGAAGATTCTGAGGTGACCCTTAAGAGGCTCGCAGATGGCACCTTAGAGTTTGCTGGTATTACCCTTCAGGACAACAGCAGCACCGATTTATCTGATCATTTTTTCTCTATCCGAGACATCTCGGTCACCAATACACGAGTCACTTGGATCGATGAAAAAAATAAGAACCTAGAGCTGAAAGTCAATGACGTCAATTTGATCATTCAAAATGGATTGATCGACCATCAGTTTCGCTTGGATGCTTCTCCACCAACGTTTACATCAGATCGCGTTAGTTTACGTGCTCAATTTAGACAACCTCTTTTAAGCCTTCATCCTGGGCAGTGGAGTCAATGGACGGGCCAATCTTATTTTCAATCTGAGCGGTTTGATTTGGCTGAAGTTTTGTCACTTTTTGATCTACAAAGCAAATTTGAAATTTCTAAAGGGTCCGGGTGGGTAAGAGCCTGGGTTGATTTTCAAAATGGTAAAACCACCAATCAACTTTTTGACTTTCATCTTGAAAATATTCAAACCGCATTTTTTAACCCAAGCCTTCCTTTTAATATTTCTTCAATTTCTGGAAGACTTAAAACAGCTCCTTGGCTGACAGGTCAAGAATGGTTAACCGAGCACTTAACCATGTCTTTTCTAGGTCGCAATGAAAGTTGGGATTTTTCTAATTACCGGCTTGCTATTTCTGACTTGACAGATCCATTTGGCTCTCAAAGCAAAGGTGAGATTGAGATCCGAAATGCCAATCTTGAAAATCTCAGTAAATTTTTCAAAAATTTCCCCGCTTCCCTTCAAATCAACAAGATACTAACATCCTTGAGCATCAAAGGTAATGTTGAACACCTCAATGGTGTTTGGGGAAGCTCCAAGCCACAGGACCCGTCCAACGTCTTGAACTCGCCTCTGCCCAAATGGCTTGAAAACTCGAAAAAACTCCTCAACCCTTTTTCCAATCGAAATCGTCAAACCGATTCAAGCTCCAGTTCTTCACCTCCAATTCATTTTGAGGCTGACAATCCATTTCAACGCATCAAGCATTTTCGCTTTAAAGGTGTTGTTGCTAATTTTGAACGCAACCCTTCACTCTCTTCCCTGTCTTTTTCTGAGTCTTCTCAAGCCAGCAACAATTTCAAAATTAAATCAACAGACTCATCCATTCAGCACCCTCTTTCAGATTATTTTTCCAACATACCTCACTTCAAGGGTTTAAAGGGAAGCTTTTCTTTCTCAGAGTCTTCCGGCACAGCCAAGCTTGAAATCAACAACGGATATTTAGAGCTTGCTGGAGCTTTAGAGCAAGCTTACGTAGACATCTCTCAATTTTCTTCTCATCTCGATTGGACTCTATCAGACAACAAACTTCATCTGAATGTAAGCAATGGAAGACTTGTGAACCAGAACGGGGACATGAATTTCTCATTTGACTGGAACCACCCCAAGCTTTCACAATTTAGTCCATCTTACTTAGGTCTTCTTGATTTGAATGCAAAAATTAGTAGGCTTGACGCAAAAACTTTGTACAAGTACCTGCCACTTTCGGTCAATCCCAGTGTTAGAACTTATTTAAAAGAATCTATTGTCGCTGGATTGATTGATAAAGGAACCATCAAGATCAAAGGTCCAATAGAGTCCATACCCTATAAACATCCCTCTCAGGGCGATTTCAATATTGATGCACGCTTGAACCATATCCATCTCAATTATGTGCCTAAAACCATTTTCAAATCATCAGCATTGTCCTTGAACGATTGGCCCGCTTTATCTGACATACAAGGTGCTCTTCAGATCAAGGGGCGTTCACTTAGCATCAACAGTCCTATTTCTACCATGGGATCGGATGACTACTCCGTTCCTTGGAATCGACTAGAAGCCAAAATCCCTGACTTGTTCGATCCAGTGCTGGATATTTCTGGTGAATCAAAAGGGCTAGGGTCCAATTATCTGTATTTGTTCAATCATTCTTCCTTGAATGCAAAATTAGGTAATCCTTTTGAGCGCGCCAAGTCAAAGGGAAATATGGAATTAAAACTAAAATTGAGTTTGCCCCTTTTACAAATCGATAAAACAAGAGTTCTTGGTACTTTAAGTTTTTTAAACAACGACCTTTTCATTTCCTCGGATATTCCCACTTTGAGTAAAACCCGTGGCAACTTATCTTTCACTGAGTCGTCCATGAGTTTTCAAAATGTGCAAACTCATACCTTGGGTGGAGATACAAAAATCGAGGGAGGCATTAAGATGTCCTCACCTGGTCAGGACAATCTCCTTCAAATCAAGGCTTTGGGCAACGTCACTTCTGATGGCTTGGAACAATCTTGTGACATCGAGTGGGCCTCTAAACTTGGCTCACTTTCTAAGGGACAGACCAACTATACCGCTTTGTTTTCTATTAAAAAGACGGGGGTTCCTGAGGTTTCTATTTCGTCAAACCTTCAAGGCTTGAGCTTGACTGGGCCAAGTCCATTCAATAAAAGTACTGATTCTTCATTGCCCTTCAGTTACGAAAACTCTGTTTTAAAAGAGTTTCCAAACAATCGCTTTCTTGAAAAAATCTCTCTTGCTTTAGGTGATCAGGTGTCCATGCGCTTGTTCAAGGACACGGGTCCCACCCAATCAAATATTTTGACTGGATCTTTTACTGTTGGACCCAATGCAAGTTCGAATTCGAATGCCATACTACCGCCTGTAAATCTAGCAACGTCTAGAAACTCAAACAATGGATGGTCTCTTAATGCTGTTTTACCGGACTTAAAACTCGACGAGTGGCAAGCATCCGTCACCAAACTGTTACCCAATACCCATACGCCCAACTGCAACACTGCATTCAGTGATGCTTTGACATCGAACAGCATCGCCACACCAAATGCAGCTCCGTCATATTTATTTAGCCTTCCCAAAAACCTTACCCTGCTCTCCAACAAGATCAATTCTCAGGGTCGTGATTTCCATGCAGTCAATATTTCAGCTACGCGGGAGGGCAACAATTGGCAAGCCAATGTTCAATCCAAAGAGGTCAATGGGACTGTTCAACTGTTGCTTGATACTGATCCAAAGTCTAGACGAATCAGTGCCAAACTTAATCAATTGATCATCAACCCCATCAAAAATAAAATCAATGATCCCTTGATGAGCGAGGAGGAACCCTTTTTCCCTTGGTTTGATGTCGTCATTGATCATCTTCTGATCAAAGACCGCGCTTTGGGACATGTTGAGTTTGAAGCACACAACCAATTGACATCAAAAGGTAAAAGATTTTGGCAACTTAACAACATTCAGCTGACCAATCCTGATGTCGTTTTGAAGGCCACTGCTAAATGGGCCTCGCTGACAGAGCCCAATCAAATTGGTACTCAATCCAACATTGATCTTTCTCTTGATATCCTTAATTCAGGCAACCTGCTGTCTCGCCTAGGTACTCCTGGTGCGGTACGTGAAGGAAAAGGCAACCTCAAAGGGCAGCTGACCTGGAAGGGCTCACTCATCAACCCGGACTTTGACTCATTGAACGGACACTTCAGCCTTGATGTTGAAAAGGGTCAGTTCCTTAAAACCGATCCCGGCGCTTCGAGACTCCTAGGGGTGCTTAATTTACAGGCTTTGCCTAGGCGTTTGACCTTAGATTTTCGTGATCTTTTTGGAGAGGGTTTTGCTTTTGATCAATTCAAAGGTGATATTGCTGTCAAAGATGGAACTGCCTCTTCTGAGAATTTGATCATGAAGGGCGTGTCTGGGACAGTCCTTCTTAATGGCTCGGCCAACATAGGTGCTGAAACCCAAGACCTGCGTGTGGTCGTTGTTCCAGAGATTAATGCGGGTACGGCTTCGCTTTTATACAGCACAGTGAACCCAATTGTTGGCCTCACTAGTTTTATTGCACAGTACGTGATTAGAAAGCCTTTGATTCAAGCCAACACTCGTACTTTTCATATCAACGGAAGCTGGAATGAACCCAATGTCACCAGAATTGAAACGCCAATTGAAGAATTAAGGTGACAAGTCAGCCTCTGTCTAGACACTTCTAGACTTTTGAATCCTTATTCTTTGTTTGTTTCTTTTTTTACGTCTGCTTCTTTGGACGGTTTTTTCTCCCCCTTATCCCTGCCGTGAAACATCGTCCACCATACAATTAAAATCAAAATAAATGCAGCCAGCAAAGCCTCTACCAAAATATACAACATGATTTTTTCTGTTCGCCTTTTATCTTTTGGATGTATTTTTATTTTATGCTCATTGCTGTCTTGCTCACACTATAAAAGTCCCGTTCGCTTAGACAAGGGTTCTTCAGACAGTCCACCTTCTTCCTCCAATTCAATGACGCATGAACCCAAGGTCTCTAACAACCCCCAGACAGAGAACAGTTCGTTTACATTAAGTTTTGCATCCAAAAGTCGTTTTCGCAGCATTCCTTGGCGTGATTTGCCCGGTTTCAACGAGACTGCGACTTCAGCTTTGTGGTCCGCTTTATTGGATCATTGCGAAAAACCACATCCAATTTGGAATTTTTCATGTTCACAAATGCGCCCTTTGTCTTTATCAGATGATCAGGAGCAGCGCATTTGGATCCTGACACAATTGCAAGCTTTCAGCGTAGAGACTCCAGATGGCGAAGACAATGGTCTCTTGACCAGTTATTACGAGCCTGTTTTCAAGGGCTCACTGAGCCAGCGTGATTCTTTCAATTACCCTATTTACGCTCCACCACCCAGTTTATTTGCCTCGAAAAAATTAGGCCAGGCTTGGTTCAGTAGAAAAGAAATTGAAACGTCTCCCCTGTTACAAAAAGAACTTCAAGGCCAAATCATTGCTTGGCTTGAAGACCCCCTTGAGGTCATGATTTTGCATGTTCAGGGATCCGCTCGACTCCAAATCGAAAGTCCGAATGCCCCAACCCTTGAATACCGAGTTGGCTTTGCTGCTTCTAATGATTTACCCTATCAAAGCATGGCCAAATGGCTGATCGATCAAGGTTTGACCAAAGACGCATCTTGGGCGGGTATCAAAAGTGCCCTTCAAAAAAATCCTGATAAAGAAAAAGAAGCCTACTGGAGCAATCCCAGGTACATCTTCTTCACTCTTTCACCTTTAAACGACCCCTCCAAAGGCCCCAAAGGATCTTGGGGAAAGCCACTCAAGGCCCACCTTTCGATCGCAGTTGATCCTAAAAGTATTCCTCTTGGACTTCCTCTTTGGCTTTCAAGCGAAGGAAGCACACGGTTTCAACAGCTTGTCTTGAGTGAAGACACTGGAAACGCCATCAACGGCTCGATCAGGGCCGATTATTTTGCCGGAACAGGTGCTCAGGCAGGTGAATTTGCAAACAAAATCAAACAAAATCTGAAACTTTGGGTTCTTTTGCCCAGAAATACCACGCCATAATCAAAAGCTGATCTGCTCAATTGTTTTCATTTTCCAGCCTACTCACGCTTACAATCTATGATCACAAGATCCTTTGATCTTTTTTCTACTTTTTTATTGAGGTCAAGCTTTCCTGCTTTGATCATCCAGCTTTAAAAAACTTGAGTTTTTCTGTTACTTTAGGAGACCCACTTGTTCATTTCTTCAGCTTACGCACAATCTGCACCCGCTGCCTTAGGCGGCTCTGACTTGTCCTCTTCTCTGACCGGCATGCTGCCTTTGCTTTTGATGTTTGTGGTTTTGTATTTTGTAATGATTCGCCCACAAATGAAACGTCAAAAAGAACACAAAACCATGATTGACGCTCTTGGTAAAGGTGACGAGGTCAGCACAGCAGGCGGCTTTGTTGGCCGAATTACCTTGCTTGAAGACAATTACGTCAGGTTGGAAATCTCTAAAGGTGTTGAAATTCAGTTACAACGCTCAGCTATTTCACAAGTGATGCCCAAAGGCACGCTCAAATCCGTTTAAGGCCATCAACTCTTCACTTCAACCATCGATTTGCAGCAGGCATTGATTTGAGTTTGAAGTCGGCGTATTGCTTTATTTAGTTTCCCCACTGGAATTTCAATGAATCGTTACTCAATTTGGAAGTACCTGACCATCGTTTGTGCATTGCTGGTGGGAGGCCTCTACACTTTGCCAAACTTTTTTGGCGAATCCCCAGCAGTACAAATATCCAGTGCCAAATCTGGCCAAAAGCTCAGCTCTGACATTCAGACTCAAGTTGAGACTGTTTTAAAGAGCATCTCTATCGTCCCTTTGGCCAGTACTTTTGAGCCTGGTAATTTTAAAGTTCGATTCAGCTCCAGCGAAGAGCAATTAAAGGCAAAAGATGCTTTGCAATTGGCTTTGAACCCCAACCCTTCGAGCCAGCGCTTTGTTGTTGCGCTCAATTTGGTTTCCAGGTCTCCAGCATGGCTCTCTTTTTTCCATGCATCCCCCATGTATCTGGGTTTGGACTTGAGGGGCGGCGTCCATTTCATGCTTCAAGTCGACATGTTGGCAGCGGTGACCAAAAAGGCCGACTCCATCGCTGGCGATCTAAGAACTCAACTGAGAGAGAAAAATCTTCGTCACTCTGGTATCAACAGGGTTGATCAAGGCATTGAAATACTTTTTAGAGATACCCCGACCTTGCTTTCAGCCAAGACCCTGATTCTGGATCAATGGCCTGATATCGAAACAGCTGAAAAAACTCAAGGCAGTGAGTTTGTTTTATCTTTGAATCTCAAACCAGAAGCGGCAAGAAAAGTACAGCAACAAGCTTTAAAACAAAATATCACCACGCTACATAACCGCATCAATGAGCTAGGTGTTGCTGAGCCTATCATTCAACAACAGGGTCTAGACCGAATTGTTGTGCAGCTTCCTGGTGTCCAAGATACGGCCAAAGCCAAAGACATACTTGGCAGAACGGCCACCCTTGAAATTCGTATGGTCGATGATTCCAGCGATGCTCGCGCAGCAGAGCTCAGTTCATCAGCAATGGTTCCTTTTGGTGATGAACGGTTTTTGGAGCGAACCGGACAAGCGGTGGTGGTAAAAAAACAAGTTTTACTCACCGGTGAAAACCTAACGGATGCGCAACCTGGATTTGACAATCAAACCCAAGAGGCCGCCGTACACCTGACACTTGACGCCAAAGGGGCTCGTATTTTCCGTGATGTAACGCGTGAAAATGTTGGTAAGCGAATGGCCATCTTGCTTTTCGAAAAAGGCAAGGGTGAAGTCGTCACAGCGCCGGTCATCCGATCTGAGATTGGCGGTGGTCGGGTTCAAATTTCTGGTCGCATGAACACCGTTGAAGCCAACGACGTCGCCCTACTTCTGCGGGCGGGCTCATTGGCCGCTCCCATGGAGATCATTGAAGAGCGGACCATTGGACCGAGTTTGGGCGCTGAAAACATTGAAAAGGGCTTTAACAGCGTGACATGGGGCTTTGTGGGAGTTGCGGCCTTCATGATTATTTATTACATGTTGTTTGGACTTTTCTCTAGCATCGCTTTGGCTGTCAATTTGCTCTTGTTGGTGGCCCTCTTGTCGATGTTGCAAGCTACCTTGACCTTACCTGGTATGGCAGCCATGGCCTTGGTGCTTGGTATGGCCATTGATGCAAATGTACTGATCAACGAGCGTGTCCGTGAGGAATTGCGCATAGGGGCCTCACCCCAAGCAGCTATCCATGCTGGGTATGACAAAGCATGGGCCACCATCTTGGACTCGAACGTCACCACCTTGATTGCTGGCTTGGCACTCTTGGCTTTTGGATCTGGGCCCGTGCGAGGCTTTGCCGTGGTTCATTGCTTAGGCATTTTGACCAGCATGTTCTCATCTGTGTTTTTCTCTAGAGGCCTGGTAAATATTTGGTACGGCCGCCAAAAAAGACTTCACACCGTCTCCATTGGAACCGTTTGGCGCAATGAATTGAGTGATCCAAAACTCAACCCCGATCAATAATCAAGAGGTTTTTCGTCATGGAATTTTTTAGAATACGAAAAGACATCCCTTTCATGCGCCATGCATTGGCCTTTAATTTGATCTCTTTCCTCACTTTCGTCTTGGCCGTTTTTTTCCTCTTTAGCAATGGCTTGAATCTGTCTGTGGAATTCACGGGCGGCACCTTGATGGAGGTGAGCTACCCCCACCCTGCTGATATCAATCAAGCGAGAAGTCAAATTGAAGCCTTGGGCTTTAAAGATGTGCAAGTTCAAAATTTTGGTACTTCAAGCGACATTCTCATTCGTTTGCCCGCCAGCAAAGGAGACAGCGCCGCCAGTCAAAATGAGCGCGTTGTTGCAGCTCTTCGACAAGCAGACGCAGGCGCGGAACTCAGAAGAACCGAGTTTGTTGGTCCTCAGGTGGGCGACGAGTTGGCCATAGACGGCCTAAAAGCGTTAGGATTTGTTGTCATTGGCATCATGCTTTACTTGGCCATTCGCTTCGAATGGAAATTTTCTGTAGCGGCCATTGTGGCCAACTTGCATGACGTCATCATCATTTTAGGTTTCTTTGCCTTCTTCCAGTGGGAGTTTTCTCTGCCAGTGCTGGCTGCTGTTTTGGCGGTTTTAGGCTATTCGGTGAACGAGTCGGTCGTTATTTTTGATCGTATCCGTGAAAATTTTCGCCGTTATCGAAAAATGAACACCACCGAAATCATCGACAACGCCATCACATCCACGATGAGCAGGACCATCATCACTCACGGTTGCACTCAACTCATGGTCCTGTCCATGCTTTTGTTTGGAGGACCAACCCTGCATTATTTTGCCTTGGCGTTGACCATTGGCATCCTGTTTGGTATTTACTCTTCGGTCTTTGTTGCTGCAGCGATTGCAATGTGGCTGGGCATTCAACGAGAGGATCTGATGAAACCCGGTAAAAATGACTCAAACCCTGACGACCCCAATTCAGGAGCCGTCGTTTAATGCTTTTTTGTGTTTGAGCTCAGTGAGCAATGCGATCCGTATCATCGCACAACTCATCCAGGATCAAAGCGTCTGGCTCCAAGCCAACGCTCCAGTAAACCATCAACACAATAATTTTTAAATCATCAATGCTCACCGGTCTGCCTGGTACAGCCATCGCACGATCGACCACAATTTCCCTCATGTGTGGCGGGAGCACTTGTGCAGACTCTAAAAAGCTTACAAAGCCCAAGCTGTCTGAACCTAAGTGATCCTGTTCAGCAATTGAATAAACCCGCAAACTGTTGCTTGACTGCTCTCTTGATGTGAGCGCTTGTTGGGGTTGGTGTTGGTTGATATCGATCAATTCGGTTCGCGAAGAGGCCAAACTCAAACCCGCAAGCCATTGAAGTGCTTGCTCAATTTCATCTGCATCGAACCCTACTGCACTCAACTTTCGGCTTAGGTGTTCAAGTTCTGGGCAGGCATCTCCGCGCCAGTAATTTTCGTAGACATATACGAGTACTTCAAACATGTTCTCAATATACCTCTTTTATTGATCCCCAACACCTTTTAGAATTTGTTCAAATTCTAAAAAGGACAACTCTATTTTGCACCATTTTTTTCATTTTTTGAATTTTTTTCAAAAACCGAGGACAATATAGTTATGGCTCTCTTACCCATACTTTCTTACCCCGATCCCAGACTCCATACGGTGGCACGGCCCATCTCAGACATTGGTGAGCACCATCAACTTCTGATTCAAAATATGTTTGAAACGATGTACGACTCCAAAGGCATTGGTCTTGCTGCAACTCAAGTGAATCACCACGAGCGTTTGATTGTCATGGACGTCTCAGAAGACGCATCTGCGCCCTTGGTTTTGATCAATCCTCAAGTTATCTGGTCCAGTCCTGAGCGTGTGATGGCCGAGGAGGGCTGTTTATCTGTTCCTGGTTTTTATGACGGTGTTGAGCGGTCCAAGGAAATTTCCGTTGAATTTTTGAACGAGAAAGGTCAACAACAGTCTTTGCTTGCACAAGATCTTTTGGCCATTTGTATTCAACATGAGATGGACCACCTTGAGGGCAAGGTTTTTGTTGAATATTTGTCATTCTTAAAACGCAATCGCATCAAGACAAAACTTCTCAAGGCCCAAAGAGAACTCGAGCGCTCCTGATCATGCGACTTATTTTTGCAGGGACTCCGGAGTTTGCCAAAATCGCCCTTGAGCGCCTTTATGAGTCTGGGCATGAAATCGTTTTGGTTCTGACCCAACCCGATCGACCTGCAGGTAGGGGACTTCAATTACAGGCTTCTAGCGTCAAGTCGTTTGCTTTAGAAAAGTCCCTACCTCTTCTTCAAGTCAACAGTCTCAAGTTGGACGGCAAATACCCCGATCAAGCTAAGCAAGCCCAAGAGATGATTTCACGGGTCAAGGCGGATTTGATGGTTGTTGCAGCTTATGGATTGATGCTCCCTCGCTGGACGCTTGAAGCAAGCCCACTTGGATGCATCAATATCCACGCCTCTTTGCTGCCTCAATGGCGAGGTGCTGCACCCATTCATCGGGCCATCATGGCTGGAGACTCGCAAAGCGGCATTTGCATCATGCAAATGGATGAAGGACTCGATACGGGCGACCTGCTACTGTGTGAAAGCCTTTCAATTGATCCCCTGGAGACGACGGGCTCTTTGCACGATCGACTCGCCAAACTCGGTGCAGACCTGATCACAAAGGCTCTTGAGCAATTGAGCCTTCTAAAAGCCATCCCGCAAAACCCTCTTGGGGCAACGTACGCACACAAAATCAGCAAGGAAGAGTCGCGACTGGATTGGAACCACTCTTCGCACCTCCTTCAGCGTCAAATCCTTGGCCTCAACCCCGCTCCAGGCGCCTTCACCATGTTGAACCAAGAAACTTACAAAGTTTGGCATGCCCACGTCACGTCAACGCCTTCAAATTACTTGGCCTCAAGTTGTCAATATGGCCACATCCTTGGTGTTTCACATGATGGCATCGACGTCCATTGTTGTGATGGCGTGCTGCGAATCACTCAACTTCAAAAAGCAGGTCACAAAAAAATGCCCCTTTCGGAACTGCTCAAAGGCCATGTGATTCAAGTCGGCAACTGTTTTTCTTAAGACGCCAAGCTCATTTTTTAGCAGCACTCCTCTTAAACATCCATCCATGGGTGCTTCCTGCCAAGCCCTGCACGCTCTTTGAGGTGCTCATCAAGTCTCACCGCCCAAAGATGGAACTTCAGCCATGCTGTGACACTTTTACTCCCGTAAAAACCACGCCAAAGCCATGCGTAACATCCTCATCAAGTCAAATCCTGTCTTTTGGGACCCGATGACTTTCGATGGCCTACAACGAGCTTGGTCTGTCAATACGGGTTGGCCGCAAGGATTGCGTTATATGACACTTTGAAGAAGGTTAAAATCTTCTGCTGATGTAGCTACTGATTTGCGTGAAGACGGCTTCACTGCTTTAACTTTTTCTTCTTGTTTTGCTGACCTATGAACTTTCTACGCTTTACTGAACTTTGTCAAAAAGGGCTTATCAAGGGTCAACGTGTTTTTATCCGTGCTGATTTAAATGTCCCGCAAGATGACCATGGAGACATCACAGATGACACCCGCATTCGTGCTTCACTGCCTTGCATTCAATTGGCCTTGGATGCTGGCGCTGCGGTCATGGTCACCAGCCACTTGGGACGTCCTCAAGAGGGCATTTGGACACCCAAAGACTCCCTCTCACCCGTCGCCAAAAGACTGACTGAACTTCTTCATCGCCCTGTTGCTTTGGTCAAAGATTGGATCGAGGGCGTTCAATTGAACAAGGGCGAGATCGTTTTGCTTGAAAACTGCCGCTTCAACATTGGAGAAAAGGCCAACAATGCCGCTCTTTCGCAAAAAATGGCCCAACTGTGCGATATCTATGTGCACGATGCTTTTGGTACAGCTCACCGTGCAGAATGCAGCACCTATGGCATTGCACAATATGCCAAGATCGCTTGTGCAGGCCCATTGCTTGCCGCTGAAATTGAAGCGATTTCAAAGGCCTTTACCTCACCACAAAGGCCCCTTGCCGCAATCGTTGCAGGCTCCAAAGTCTCTACAAAGTTGACCATCCTCAAGTCCTTGTCCTCCAAGGTGGATCAATTGATCGTTGGTGGTGGCATTGCCAACACCTTCATGATGGCCAGTGGATTACCTATTGGGAAAAGTTTGTGTGAGCCCGACTTGTTGGAAGAAGCCAGACAAGTCATTCGAGACATGAAAGAGCGAGGTGCTGATGTGCCTTTACCAAGCGACGTGGTCGTGGCCACCTCTTTTTCACCCGAAGCCAAGGCCATCATCAAGCAGTCGCAAGATGTCAAACCCGATGAGCTGATTTTAGATATTGGCCCGCAAAGTACTGCACACTTGTCCGCACAGCTTTTAAAAGCCGGCACCATCGTTTGGAATGGCCCTGTTGGTGTCTTTGAGTTTGAACCCTTTTCCCACGGCACTCAAGGCGTGGCACAAGCCATTGCGAAGTCCAAGGCGTTCAGTTTGGCTGGAGGAGGAGACACTTTAGCCGCCATTTCTAAATACGGGCTGACCGAGCAAATAGACTACATATCGACCGGTGGAGGTGCTTTTTTAGAGGTCTTAGAAGGCAAGACCCTTCCTGCTTTTGAAATCTTATCAAAACGGGCACAAAACGCTTGAAAGCTAAAAAACGCCGATCACAAGGCCAAAGACTGCCTACGCGAACACTTTAAAAGAGTTCAAGCAGGCAAGGGCGTGGCCGTAGACGTTGCGTGTCCTTGGTAGTCGGTCCAGCACCTTTGTGTGAAGTCATACAACTTACAACTTTTGGCGGTCTCAAAATACCACGCCCAGGAAAAGGGTTGCACAATAATTCTCTCAGGCAACATCGTCTCCAGTTTGGATTGTGCTGACTTTAGTTTGTACAAAGGGATGCTCATGTCCACGTGATGAGCCGTGTGCTCCATGATGTGATGCATCAGCGCACCGATCTTGAACGGGAACGTCAAATGAACGGTCGTTGAGACAAACGGCTGGGCCTTGGACCATGCAGCCCGCTCGTCATGCCAAGATACCTTGACATGTGTGTGGTGAACATACACCACAAATCCAATCATCGCACACCAAAAAAGAAATGGGATCAAAACAAAAAACACGCCCAAAACCCAAACAGATTGTTCCGTGGCCTGTGCCAATACATACAAGGCTCCGAGCCACGCCAATCCAAAGGCACTCACCAACAAATTGTCTTTGATAAAAATAGGCCTTCTGGTTGGCATGTTCTCTTTGTTGGGAAAGAACATTTTGTTCCACCAAATTTCAATCATGTAATACAAGCCAGGCGCCCAGCCACTTCGGTAGACTTTGTCGAGGAGCTTTTGCACGGGTCCCAAGGCTTGAAATTCATCTTTGGTCAAGGGCGCCCAGACAAAATCAAAACCCTTCAGATTGGTGTACCCGTGGTGAACCACGTTGTGCCCAATGTCCCATAGACTGTAAGGCGTCAACGAAGGTAAGAAAGCAATGCGACCAATCCACTTGTTCAAAGTGCGATGCGGCGTCAAACTTTGATGGCAAGCATCATGCCCAATGATGAACAACCGCCCAATGGTAAAACCCGCCCCAACTGCGCAGACCAATTTGGCCCACCAGGCTTGGAAAACAATCGTTCCGGCCAGAAACAAGCCCCAAACGCAAAAGTCCAAAATCAATAGGAAAATGGCTGTCAACGTTGTGCGCTCGGACAATGGAACAAGCCACTCCCGAATCACCTTGCGGTGGGGCATGGGCTGGTCAACAGGGATTGGGGTTTCTATGGTTTTCATCGATAAAGAGGTCATGTCTGCAAAGCAAAACTTGGTCTTTTGGCAGGAGTTACATGCACAAACGGCCAGCGCGCTGAAGCATCAAATTACATACAAATGTTCTTGATTTGAAAAGCAAAAATTTACCTAAGCTTTTATTTCACTCAGCATTATCCCCTCTACAAAGAAATTCCCAAAATGTCTTTTTCCAAATGACTTCGTACAAAAAGGCTTTTACCTTTTTTATGTAGTACTTTTCTATTATCCTTGTCGCATTTGCGTTCCATGCAGCCATCCATCGCTGCTTTCACTCTCTTTTTTTAAGGCGCCCAAGGCGCAAAACTCAAGTTTTCATTGGTTTTTAAGTTTCCGCCCGCGCTTGGTTCATTCGACAAGGCCTAATTTTTGAAAATCTGGCTCATACCCTTGGGCAGTCCTGTATCACCCCAAGCTTTCATGGGACAATCACAGGCATGTCTATACCTAAAAATTCTCTTTTGCGGGCCACTAAAATTGTTGCAACTTTAGGCCCCGCATCAAACACACCGCAAATGCTTGAGGCCATGTTCAAAGCAGGGGTCAATGTGGTTCGCTTGAACTTTTCTCACGGAACGGCTCAAGACCATGTCGAACGCGCCCGCATGGTTCGTGAAGCGGCAAGCCAAGCTGGCGTTGAAGTCGCCATCATGGCCGACCTACAAGGACCCAAGATTCGTGTTGGTAAGTTTGAACAAGGCCGCGTCCATCTGGGCAACTCAAAAGCTTTCATCCTCGACGCTTCTCGTGAAACTTTGGGCGATGAAAACGGAGTGGGCCTCGACTACAAAGAGCTGCCCCGAGATGTCAAACCCGCAGACATCTTGCTCTTGAACGATGGCCTGATTGTTTTAGAAGTGACCCATGTCAAAGGTGAGCAAGTCCACACCAAAGTGATCGTTGGGGGAGAATTGTCCAACAACAAAGGCATCAACAAAAAAGGTGGGGGCCTGACCGCTCCAGCCCTGACGGCCAAAGACATGGAGGACATTAAAACTGCAATGAGTTTTCAAGCCGATTACTTGGCGGTGAGCTTTCCTAAAAACTCCACCGACATGGAGCTTGCCAGACAACTTGCCAATGTAGCGGCTGCGCCGTTCAAACACAAACCAGGCTTGATCGCTAAAATTGAACGGGCTGAAGCTATTCCACACTTAGAGGACATTTTAAAATCCAGCGATGGCATCATGGTCGCTCGCGGCGACTTGGCGGTGGAGGTTGGCAACGCTGCCGTTCCCGCACTTCAAAAACACATGATTCGCCTTGCCCGTGCACACGACAAAATTGTCATCACGGCTACGCAAATGATGGAAAGCATGATCACCAACCCTGTGCCTACACGCGCTGAGGTGAGTGATGTCGCCAACGCGGTTCTGGATGGCACGGATGCAGTGATGCTCAGTGCAGAAACCGCCGCGGGTAAATTTCCCTTAGAAACCGTCACTGAAATGGCGCAAATTTGCCTGGCTGCTGAATCTGCAGAACAAGTTGAATTGGACGCAGATTTTTCCGGAAAAACCTTCCAACGCATTGACCAAACCATCGCCATGGGTGCCCTTTTTACAGCTCACCATCTAGGCGCCAAAGCTTTGGTTGCACTCACCGATTCTGGATCTACCCCACTTTGGATGAGCCGGCACCGCATCCATATTCCTATCTATGCTCTGACGAGCAAGTTGAGCACCCAGCGCAAAATGGCACTGTACAGAAACGTCACGCCTTTGCTCATGGACACCAGCGCTGATCGCGATACGGCACTCACCCAAGCAGAAGGGCACCTCAAATCAAAACACATTGTCAACTCCGGCGACATTTATGCCATCACCTGCGGCGAACCTATGGGCTCACCTGGAGGCACCAACATGCTAAAAATCTGCCAGGTGAGTTGAACCTTCTCGGTTAAAATCTTTGTTATTCAATTTCTCTAGGACTTCTTTATGGCTATCGTCTCCATGCGTGAACTTCTCGATCATGCCGCAGAAAACGGCTATGGCTTGCCCGCTTTCAATGTCAATAACCTTGAACAAGTTCAAGCCATCATGGAAGCGGCCGATGAAACTGGCTCTCCCGTGATCATGCAAGCCAGTGCTGGCGCTCGAAAATATGCGGGCGAAATTTTTCTAAAAAAACTCATCCAAGCAGCCATCGAGTCTTACCCCCATATTCCTGTGGTCATGCATCAAGATCACGGCCAAAGTCCTGCTGTCTGTCAAGGCGCCATTGATCTGGGGTTTTCCTCCGTCATGATGGATGGCAGCTTGATGGAAGATGGAAAAACCATCGCCTCTTACGAGTACAACTTGGAGGTGACCAAAAAAGTGGTTCAAATGGCCCACAAACTTGGCATCACCGTCGAGGGCGAGTTAGGCTGCCTGGGTTCACTAGAAACTCTCAAGGGAGACCAAGAGGACGGCCATGGCTCAGAAGATGTGTTGACCCGTGAACAATTGCTCACCGACCCCGAGCAAGCTGCCGACTTTGTCAAAAGGACACAGTTGGATGCATTGGCGATTGCCATCGGGACGAGCCATGGTGCATACAAATTCTCACGCATGCCCACCGGAGACATTTTGGCCATTGATCGCATCAAACAAATTCATGCGCGCATTCCAAATACACATTTGGTCATGCACGGCAGCTCTAGCGTGCCGCAAGACCTCCTCAGCAAGATACGCGAGTTTGGTGGCGAGATGAAGGAGACCTATGGCGTTCCTGTTGCCGAGATTCAACACGCCATCAAGTTTGGTGTTCGCAAAATCAATATCGACACAGACATCCGTTTGGCCATGACTGCTGCTGTTCGCGAGTTCATGGCTAAAAACCCTAGCAAATTCGATCCCCGTGAGTTTTTAAAACCCGCCAAACTTGCCGCAAAAGCCATCTGCAAAGAACGCTACATTCAGTTCGGTTGCGAGGGTCAGGGCTCCAAAATCAGAGGTGAGTCCTTGCTGTTTGTCGCAGCCAAGTACAGCAGTGGTCACTTGTCTCAAGTGGTCGCATAAAGAGCCGGCTTTGCCCCGCCTCCCTTTTTCAGAGCTCTAGATTTTCTAGGGCTCTTTTTTATTGCAATACAAATGGAGTGGATCAGCATGCAACCCCTTTTTTCTTCAAGCATCACATCCCTGCCTCTCTTGGCTCAAGGAAAGGTTCGGGACAACTACGCTGTGGGCGAGGACAAAATATTGATGCTTGCAACCGACAGAATCTCTGCCTTCGATGTCGTCATGGGTGAGCCTATTCCTGGCAAAGGGGTCTTGCTGACTCAAATGGCCCTCTTTTGGTTTGACAAGCTGTCAGACCTGTGTCCCAACCACCTCACCCACGAGGCGCCTGAGTCCGTCGTACGTGTCGAGGAGTACGATCAAGTTTCACAGCGTTCGATGCTGGTTCAACGCTTAAAACCCCTTCCCATCGAGGCGGTGGTGAGAGGCTACCTTGCTGGAAGCGCTTGGAGCGAGTACCAAACCCAACAAAGCGCTTGCGGCATTGCTCTACCCAAAGGTCTTCAAAATGCGAGTGAGCTAGAACAACCCATTTTTACACCAGCCACCAAAGCAGCCGTCGGCGAGCACGATGAAAACATCAGCTTTGAACAAACTGTTGCCTTGTTGGGGTCTTCCTTGGCCCATCAAATTCGCGACCTTAGCCTTGCGTTGTACTCAAAAGCCGGCTTTTGAGTACAACGCAAGGCTAAG
>JBAXNB010000002.1:0-42128 GCA_037134015.1 Betaproteobacteria bacterium
CAACATCAACAGCTGGCATCCCGATACGGCCAAGGCCGCAGCGGCGAGAGTTCAGGCACAAAATGCGGCTTTGCCGCAGAAATAAGGGTCTTTGATCTTTATCCAGGCAGACGTAATTCGCTCAATTTGAACGATACGTCTGTCTTTTTGAGTTTTTTTATTTTTAAGCCTACAAGACCTCGCAAAAAGTCATTCGGTCGGAGGATGCATATATGTCTATGTTAAGTTTTGAACGTAAATACCGCGTGCGCGGCGGTACACTTTTTGGGGGCGACCTGTTTGATTTTTGGGTTGGTCCTTTCTACGTTGGTTTCTTCGGAATCACCACGATGTTTTTTGCCCTGTCGGGCACCATGATGATCCTGTGGGGTGCGGCCATGGGGCCTACCTGGAACCTCTGGCAGATCAACATTGCTCCGCCGGATATTTCCTACGGCCTGAGTTTCGCACCCATGATGGAAGGAGGTTTGTGGCAACTCATCACGGTGTGTGCCATTGGCGCTTTTGTATCGTGGGCATTACGGGAAGTTGAGATTTGCCGAAAATTAGGCATGGGCTTGCATGTGCCTTTTGCGTTTGGCATGGCGATTTTGGCTTATGTGAGTTTGCAGGTGATTCGCCCAGTTCTGATGGGTGCTTGGGGACATGCGTTTCCCTATGGTATTTACAGCCACCTCGACTGGGTGAGCAATACCGCATATCAATACCTGCATTTCCACTACAACCCTTGGCACATGATAGCGGTGACTCTTTTCTTTGCAACCGTTCTTGCGCTTTCGATGCACGGGGGCTTGGTGCTGTCAGCCACCAACCCCGGCAAAGGTCAAGCCGTTAAATCGCCAGAACATGAAGATACCTTTTTTCGAGACCTGATTGGTTATTCGGTGGGCACACTCGGTATTCACCGTTTGGGATTGTTCTTGGCTCTAGCTGGCGTCTGGTTTGGCATTGTTTGCATCGTGGTCAGCGGACCGTTTTGGACTGGTGCTTGGCCCGAGTGGTGGAGTTGGTGGCTCAATATGCCAATTTGGCGCACTTGATTATCAAAAGAGGAAAGTGAAATGTCTCAATATCAAAACCTTTTTACCTCTGTGCAGCCTGTTGGGCCTTTGCACGATGGGGTGGACTTACCCCGCGGCAACGATCAGCGACTTGGTAAACCATTTTTGGTTCACCTGTTAGGACGCATTGGCAATGCACAAATTGGCCCGGTTTATTTAGGAACTTTGGGTCTTGCGTCCTTGCTATTTGGCATCGCGGCTTTCAACATCATTGGCTTTAACATGTTGGCCTCCGTTGACTGGAACCCAATACAGTTGATTCGCCAATTGTTTTGGCTCGCACTAGAGCCGCCGCCGCCAGCTTACGGCTTGAGCTTTCCCCCTCTTGCTCAAGGCGGATGGTGGCTGATTGTGGGCTTCATGCTCACGGTGTCCATCTTGCTTTGGTGGACGCGCACCTACCGACGAGCTCGTCAACTGGGCTTGGGCACGCACGTGGCTTGGGCTTATGCAGCAGCCATTTGGTTGTATTTGGTCTGCGGATTTTTCCGCCCCATCATGATGGGCAGTTGGTCTGAGGCGGTTCCTTTTGGCATCTTCCCTCATCTAGATTGGGTATCGGCCCTCTCTTTGCGTTATGGCAATTTGTTTTACAACCCTTTCCACGCACTTTCAATCGTCTTTCTGTACGGTTCGGTGTTGTTGTTTGCAATGCACGGGGCTACCATTTTGGCGGTCACTCGTTACGGTGGTGAGCGAGAGATCGAGCAAATTGTCGATCGCGGAACAGCCTCAGAGCGTGCCGGTTTGTTTTGGCGTTGGACCATGGGCTTTAATGCAACGATGGAGTCGATCCACCGCTGGGCTTGGTGGTTTGCGGTGCTCTGCCCCTTGGTGGGTGGTGTGGGTATTTTACTCACGGGTACGGTTGTAGATAACTGGTATCTGTGGTCGGTCAAACACCATGTTGTGCCATCGTATCCCTTGGTCAGCCCAACCGTGCTTGACCCGGCAATTATGGGAGTAAAGCCATGAAAATCATGATTAAATTATCTCTTTGTATATGGGCGGCAGTGATCCTATCGGGTTGCGAACGTCCACCGATAGCAACGGTTCAGACGGGTTTTCGTGGAACTGCCATGGAGCAAATCTACAACCCCAGGACTTTGGTACAGCAAGCTTCATTGAACCAAGCGCCAGTTGCGCCAGATGCTGCCTCGGCTGAGGGGCCCAAGGCCAGCCAGATTTATCAAAATGTACAAGTCTTGGGTGACTTGAGCGCAGGTCAATTTGGTCGTCACATGGTGTCCATCACACAATGGATTGCGCCTGATCAGGGCTGTGCATACTGTCACAATGTTCAAAACTTTGCAGAAGACAGCAAGTACACCAAGGTGGTGGCCAGGCGCATGATACAAATGACGCAAAAGATCAACCAAGACTGGAAGAGCCATGTGGCTGAAACTGGCGTCACCTGCTACACATGTCACAGAGGTAACAACATTCCAACTCAAGTTTGGACTGCGCCCAAAGATCGACTTTATGCAAACAGCTTGTTGGGTGATTTGGCAGGGCAAAACATGGCCACCAAAGCAGCCGGCTTGACATCTTTGCCATCGGATCCTTTTACGCCTTACCTCATGAATGCTCTGCCTATTCGTGTGAACAGCGACACAGCCATGACCGGTGCGGGTGCTTATGCCAACCGCGCGTCAACCAAGCAAGCAGAGCACACGTATTCGCTGATGGTGCACATGTCAGGGTCCTTGGGGGTTAACTGCACGTACTGTCACAACACGCGCAACTTTCAATCTTGGGAGGAATCTAGGCCCCAACGCGTCACTGCTTGGTATGGCATTCGGATGGCTCGCGAGCTGAACAACGACTACTTGACACCTCTCACCGATACTTTCCCAGCGCATCGCTTAGGTCCAAAAGGGGATGTGGCAAAGGTCAATTGCAGCACTTGCCACCAAGGCGCATTCAAGCCGCTTTATGGAGCTGCGATGGCAAAAGACTTTCCTGAGCTTCAAGTTTTAGCCAAGCCCTGAACACCAAAGCTTTAAAGTCTTTAAACTCTGAAACTCACAAGTCCTGAACCCATTGTGGTTCAGGCTTTTTTTATGGGAATTCAGACATGAGCAACGCACAACTAGGGAGCATGGAGGATCAAACAGCCGTTATTTTGTTGGCCGACATTGCTGCGTCCTCTAGGTTGTGGGGCTGGTCCCGGATTGTGCGAGGGCCTGGTGCTTTGAGAAAAATTTCGGGATTGCGGTTTGCAAAAGTATTGGGAAGTGGTTTTGATGGGGGCTTTGATTTGCGACCAAGTCGATCCCGTCAGGGTGTGTTTGCGGTGTTCGAATCTTTGCAAAAGGCACAAGATTTTCTTGCGCAATCAAAGCTTGTGCTTGAATATCAAAATCGATCCGATGAATTTTGCTCGATCACCCTGAAAGCATGGTCGTGTCGAGGAACCTGGGACGGTATGGGCTTGCAGGTCAATGCAGAGCACCCCGCTCACGGGCCTGTAGCCGCGCTCACAAGGGCCTCGATCAAATTCAGCAAAGCTCCGGCGTTTTGGCGCCATGCACCTTCTTCACAAACGGCGCTAGAGGGCGTTGAAGGATGCCAGTTGGCTGTTGGCTTAGGGGAGGCGCCATTTTTTCGCCAAGCCACGTTCACCATCTGGAGTGGTGTGAAAGAAATGAACGCCTATGCCAGAACAGGTGCTCACTTGGCGGCCATTCAAGCCGCAACTCAAAATGCTTATTTTTCTGAATCCATGTTTGCGCGGTTTGTACCCCTGAAGGTTCAAGGCACATGGATGGGTAAGCACTATGCATAATCCTTTGCGTACGCCTCGCGTGGTGGTGGTGGGTGCTGGCATTGGAGGCTTGGTCAGTTCACTGGTGTTGGCGCATCGAGGACTTGAGGTGACCCTGGTTGAAAGCGCTGATCAACCTGGTGGAAAAATTCGACAGGTACAGGTGGACGGTGTGGGTGTGGATTCTGGCCCGACCGTTTTCACCATGCGTTGGGTCTTGGATCAAATGCTTGAGGAAATCGGGGTGTCCCTAGAAGATGTGTTGCAATTGGAGCCCATCGGAATTCTTGCTCGCCATGCTTGGGATGGTTCTTCACAGACTTTGGATTTGTATTCAGACACATCTCGAACGGCAGAAGCGATTGCGCAATTCAGCAGCCCTCAAGAGGCGCGTCGATTTTTGAACTTTTGTCAACAAACCCGGACTTTGTACGACACCTTAGAAAAGCCCTATATCCGCAGCGAGCGACCGAGTCTTATCAGCATAGCAGGCGACTTGGGCTTGAGCGGCTTGGCCACCTTGGGCAGTTTAGGCCCTTTTGCCAGTTTATGGCGCAGCTTAGGCCGGTACTTTCACGATCCTCGTTTGCAGCAACTGTTTGGTCGTTATGCCACCTATTGTGGCTCCTCTCCTTGGTCTGCACCTGCAACCTTGATGTTGGTAGCACAAGTGGAGTTGGATGGAGTGTGGTCCGTCAAAGGTGGGATGTTTCAAGTTGCATCTGCCTTGGCGAATTTGGGCGAAAAGCATGGGGTGAAATCACGCTATGGGGTCACGTGTTCTCAGATCCTTACCCAAGAGGGGCGAGTGAGTGGTGTAGAGCTTACCTCGGGTGAAAGCATAGAAGCCGATCATGTGATTTTTAATGGAGATGTCTCTGCATTGGCCACAGGCTTGCTCGGTCAAGCCGTGAGGCCAAGCGTTAGGGCGGTTCACCCAAAGCAGCGTTCTCTCTCAGCGTTTACTTTGTCCATGCATGCAAAGACCAGTGGTTTTCCGTTGGTAAGGCACAATGTATTTTTCAATAAAAATTATCGATCTGAGTTCGAAGATATTTTTCACCATCGCCAATTGCCTGCCCAGGGAACGGTTTATGTTTGTGCACAAGATCGCGATGACAGCGGACGGATTCAGTCTGATTTAGAAAGAATTTTTTGCCTTGTCAATGCGCCACCTGACGGCGACAATTCCTCATTCAAATCATCGGAGATACAAGCATGCGAATCAAGCAGTATGGCGCTGATGCGTCGATGTGGCTTGGAGATCGAAGCCTTGCCCCAGCAAGTGGTGCGAACATTGCCTCAGGATTTCGCTCGTCTCTTTGCGGGCAGCGGGGGAGCCCTTTATGGTCAGGCGACTCACGGTTGGATGTCGGCCTTTCGTCGACCGTCTGCGCGCAGCAAAGTCCCAGGTCTGTATTTGGCGGGGGGGAGCGTTCACCCGGGTCCGGGCCTACCCATGGCAGCCATGTCGGGGCGATTGGCGGCCGCGACGTTGATGGAGGACCTCGGTTTGATCAGCAAGTCCAGCCGGGTGGTTATCTCTGGTGGTATGTCGATGCGTTGAGCGATGATGGCCAGTACGGTTTGTCGATCATTGCATTTGTGGGTAGCGTTTTTTCGCCTTATTACGCTTTGGCTAGGCGTCTTCAAGGCGGTCAAGCAGATCCGGAGAATTTCTGCGCCTTGAATGTTGCCCTCTATGGTAAAGGCGGGCGGCGTTGGACCATGACCGAAAGGGGGCGTGAGCACATCAATAGAGATGCACATCACTTTAAAATTGGGCCCAGCAGTTTGCAATGGAATGGCCAAGAGTTGATCATTGACATCAATGAGATCAATGTACCTTGGCCCAAAAGAGTTCGGGGGCGTGTGACGGTTCGACCTGAAGGCTTGTGTCGTTTTGTGACGGCCTTGGACAATGCGGGCCTTCACCGATGGGGTCCTATTGCACCTTGTTCAAGTGTTCAAGTCGAAATGGACCGCCCACATTTAAGTTGGAGAGGTCATGCTTACATGGATTCCAATGAAGGCGATGAGCCTATAGAACAAGGGTTTTGGGACTGGGACTGGGCGCGTGCTGAGATGGCCAATGGCGATACCAGTGTGGTGTATGACGTGAGGCCCAAAAAAGGGCCAGACCGAGTGGTGTCGCAAAGATTTTCTAAAGACGGAAATCATACACCTTTTGAGGCGCCTAGACGTCAAGCATTGCCTCTCTCGGCTTGGCGCATTGAGCGCGCCATGTGCAGTGAATCAAGCGCGGGACCCAAAATTTTGAGCACCTTGGAGGACACGCCTTTTTATGCAAGATCATTGATTGAAACAAGGCTTTTAGGTGAAGACCTCACCGCGGTTCATGAAACATTGAGTGTCCCAAGGTTGGTTTCACTGCCAGTGCGATTCATGTTGCCATGGAAGATGCCAAGGCGGTTTTGAGCAAAGGGGATTGATCATTTGGCCACAAAGCTCTTGAGCACATGCAAGACATCCTGAGCGTTGTTGGAAATCACGTCAGCATCAAACATATCAGCTGTTGCATCGATCAAAAGAAAAATGGGTCCACCTAAAAGCACCTTGGCATTTGGATTTCCAGAGTTTTTTCTGAGGTCTTGAACTAGCGACTTCAAGCCGAGCAATTGAGCTTCAGTGGAGACAGAGACGCCAATCACGTCGAACCATTCGTTTGCCACGGCTCGAACCAATTCTTCTTGCGTGGATGACACTTCAATCACCACGTTAGCTCCTGCCCTTTGGAAGATATCTCCAACAATGGTGACCCCCAAAAGATGCATAGAGCCTGGTGCGCAACACATCATCACATTGGCCAGCTCCCCCTTGGTGTGGGGGCCTTCTCGAAACTCATAGCCTAAACGGTAGATGACATGGTGCATGTTGGCGAGACCGCAAGTCACATCCGTGAAGCTGCACAAGTCACTGTCCCAAAGGGCGCCCAAGTGCCTGGCTGCAGGCGTGATCAAGTCTAAAAAAATCCTTTCCTGAGACAAACCTTTTGCAATCAGATCGTCGACGATCTGATTCACGCGCAAAGAATCCCCAAGACGGCATGCGAGGGTAAAGTCGCTGAATTCGGGTAACGCTTGTCCACTTGCGCCGGAAACTTCTGGCGTGGCCAAGCGTTGGCTGTAGTTTTGAGAATTTAAAAGCCTTGGGATGAGTTGCTGCGCAATCACATCTTCAAGGTACTCCTTGCAGTCGTCATTTGCTGAATCTGAAGCACTGAAACGATGCGATCGATTTAAGTTGGTCATGCAAATTCCTACAAGGAGGCTAGCGTGCCAACGTAATGAAGGGTGATTGGGGAGAATTTTCTCCAGCAACATAGCATGCCAATCCGCTAGTGAGAGTATATTCTGATATCTTTTACAAGGCGCACCAGTATCACTTACCCTTGTTGATATGGAACCTGCAATGTTAACTAAAGTGCTCTAAAGATTCTTGAGGGTGTCACTATTTCAAGGGGAAGGGTCCAAGTCAAGGTCATTTTCTGAAGAAATTCCGAACTTTCTGAGTTTGACATAAAGACTTTGGCGAGAAAGTCCTAGCATTTCGGCCGCAGAAGCACGGTTGTTGTTGGTGAGCTTGATGGCAGCTTCGATACACATGCGCTCAATCGTATCGACGGTCTCGCTCACAATATCTTTGATAGGGCGGCGACCCACCAGTTGCGACAGATCTGCAAACGGGTTGGGCAAGGGTTGAGACTGGTGGTTTGATGATTGAGAGCGTCGATTCAAATCTCTCACAAACATGACAAAAAGCGGTTCTGGCTTGGCCAAATAAACGCCCGAGATCTCTACTGGCAGCGTCATGCCAGACAGGGTTCTGAGCTCGGTTGCAAAGTTTCTCACGGGAATTTGTTGTTTCAATGAGGTGTTAAGGACTCCCCAATCGACTGCCCCGCGGATCAACCAGCTTTCTAAGTATTGCCCTACCACTTGAGAGGCCGCTGTCAACCCAAAAAGAGCCATGCCTTCCTCGTTCAGACTTCTCACCATGCCAGAGGTATCTGTCAAAAGCCAACCGTCTGGAAAGTGTTCCATGGCTTGACTCAAAACCACAGAGGCATCGATGGTTAAATCAGAAGCAGCAGAGGATTCTCGCTGGGCCAAGCGCACTAAAAATTGCGCGCCTCCTTCTTGTCTAAGCACTGTTGCAGATACCGTGACGGGTAGGGCAGAGCCTTGGAGGGTGGCGGAACACATTTCAATTCTTCCGCTCGCCAGTGCAGTTCTTAAAAGGGACTGAACTTCGCCTTGACTTTCAGGCTCCATACAGTCTCTTAAATCCCGTCCCACCAACCGTTTGCCTGCATCTTTGAAAAGCGACTGAGCGCCTGCATTTGCTTCAATCAATCGATAGGACTGCGTATCCACCATCAACACCGCCTCTGGCGAAGTTTCAAACAAGACGCGATAACGTGCTTCAATGTGTCTGAGTCTGAGGAAATCACGCTCCATGGATTGCTGTGTTTCAATCAATCTGCGCTGCAGTTCTGCAAGACGCTCAAGGTTGCGTCCTACGGCCAATAATTTATGGCCCTTGAGTGCAACAGAGATGTATTGGATAGCGAACTCGCCACCAGCGGGCAATGGGTGATTGACGTGGCGCCAAAGTAGATTTTGATCTTCGGGTTGGGCCACAAGCAAGTCTTCAATCTTTCTCTTGCTCTCCGACGTCACGGTGTCAATCCACCGCTTACCTAACCAGCTGTGACAACCCAAGGTCGCCATGGTGTCTTGTCCAGTAGACACATCTTCAATGATGCCCTTGCTATTTATGACTAAACTTACGTCAGAAACTAATCCTAAAAGCTTATAAAAGGTAGAGGCCTCAAGATCAGTGTAATTCATAATAGACAAAAGTCTCGAAATTGATTGAGTTTACAGTCAATTTCTTGATACATGACTGAATTGATCAAAACTTTCAGAGTATTTGATAAGACGAGCCCCCTTGTTTGAGGGTTGTGCCGAGGCAAGAGAATTTTTCGTCACAATTTCGACGGCTTGCTCTGCATCTGTGTTGAGCAACACTGTTCCCTCCCAGTTCATTTCTTGTGGTGATATGAAGGCCATAGGGCCACCCACATAGATGTTGAGGTTGGGATTGACCGTTGACCGGTGCAGCTCGAGCGTTGCTTCAGAGACGGCGTCGATGTGGCGATCTGTTGACATTGACACGACAACAGCATCAAACCAGTCGGAGATGAATATTCGCTTGAAATCCTCAATGTCTTGAGGGACGGCAAGCGTGACTTGCCAGCCCGCTTGACGAAAGAACTCGCTCAGCATGAAAGCACCAAGTCCGTGGTGCGAGCCTGGTTCTGTCATCACCAAGAGGCTCAGACCGTTAGATTCGGCCTTTGCTTCGGTTAAAAATTCTTCGCTGAACTCGTGCATGGCTCTTTGAAGTCGAGAAAATGCGATGGTGACATTGACAAAGTTCAGCTCATCACTGCACCAGAGTTCACCGATGTGCTTGGCAGACTGCGCAATGCCTTGAAGGTAGATATCTTTGAGGCGCGTTCCTTGTCGACGCCATTTGCTCAAGATTTTGCGAGTCTCCTCCATGCTGGTGATGGTGGCAAGTGTCAGCTGTTTCACCTCGATTTGATCGAGCGCTGCTTGTTTTGAGAAGCTTGACCCACCTACGAGGCGAAGGCTCGAGCTCAAAGAGTTCAGCTGCTTGTCGTCTTGATCTGCAGATATCAAGCCTTCAGGTTTTGATGTTTTTGGTTTCGTAAATTTAAATTGAGCCACAGCGACCCCCACCTTTAAACAGATCGAGCTAGTTTCATACAAATTGGCCAAGCACCTATAAGTGTAATCCCTAGTTAACACATATATTGTCAATTTATGTTGACAGTTCTTTTTTTAAGCCTTAAAGTTACCACAGTCATTTTGCAATGAAGGTAAGTCAGTCATGCAGCAGTCTCAACCACAGGTTTTGTATACACCCGAGCAACGCGCAAAGCGCGATGCCTCTCGGTGGACCTTGGTGCAAGGCGTTTTGGCACCGGTTCAATTCTTGGTTTTTTTGGTCAGCTTGTCCTTGGTGTTGAACAGCTTGAAAACAGGCGAACACACGGACTGGGCCTTGGCCTCTGTGGTTCTCAAAACTTTGGTGCTTTACGCCATCATGATCACGGGTTGTATTTGGGAGAAGGTGGTTTTTGATCAATACCTCTTTGCCCCAGTTTTCTTTTGGGAGGACGTTGTCAGCATGTTGGTGATGGCCTTGCACACGGCTTACTTGTGGGTTTGGTGGCAAGGGACTTGGTCGGCCGATGACCAGCTTTTGCTCGCCCTGACGGCCTATATCACCTACGGCATCAACGCGGCCCAATACATCAGAAAACTTCGCATGGCGCGTTTGCAAAAGTCAAGCAACAGCTTCATGGACACGACAGCAAAGGTGAGTGCATGAAGGCCACCATTCCCTTGCGCATAGAGCCAAGCAAAGGCTGTACAGATGTCAAACCTTTGGTTGAGCGCGGACAGCGTGAAGTGTTTTGTGGCTTGACCGGTATCATTTGGCTGCATCGAAAAATTCAAGATGCTTTCTTTTTGGTGGTGGGGTCGCGCACTTGCGCGCACTTGATTCAGTCTGCCGCTGGTGTGATGATCTTTGCCGAACCTCGATTTGGCACAGCCATCATTGATGAGCGTGATTTGGCTGGATTGGCCGATGCGAACGAGGAACTCGATCGAGTGGTCAACCAACTGTTGACGCGTCGTCCAGAGATCAAGTTGCTGTTCTTGGTGGGTTCTTGCCCCTCTGAGGTGATCAAATTGGACTTGTCGCGCGCAGCATCAAGACTCTCTGTTCAACACTCACCTTCAGTCCGCGTGTTGAATTATTCGGGAAGCGGCATTGAAACCACGTTCACTCAAGGTGAGGATGCTTGCTTGGCATCGATGGTCCCCATCATGCCATCGAGTCAAGACCAAGCTGAACAAGAATTGTTGATTGTGGGGTCATTGGCTGATGTGGTGGAAGACCAGTTTGTACGCATCTTGAACCAGATGGGAATTGAACGCGTTCGATTCTTCCCGCCTCGGCGTGCTCAAGAGCAAGTACCCGTCGGTACCAACACACGCTTGCTGTTAGCGCAACCGTTTTTAGCCGAAACGGCCCGAATGCTGCAAGCCCGTGGTGCTAGTTTGTTGTCTGCACCCTTTCCGTTGGGCGTTGAGGGCACGACGGCTTGGCTTCAATCGGCCGCCACGGCATTTGGCGTGTCGCCAGAACGCTTTCAAGCCGCATTGGCCGCGCCTGTTGCAAGAGCCTCGGCGACATTGGCCCGCGCGAAGCTGCATCTGGAAGGCAAAAGCATTTTCTTCTTTCCAGACTCACAACTTGAAATCCCATTGGCGCGGTTCTTGTCAAGAGAGCTTGGCATGAAATTGCTGGAAGTGGGTACCCCTTATTTGCATCGCCAGCACATGGCAGTGGAGTTGGCCATGCTCCCTGAAGACACCTTCCTGTCAGAGGGACAAGATGTTGAAAAACAGCTGGACCGCTGTCGCGCTTTGCACCCCGATATGGTGGTGTGTGGGCTGGGCTTGGCCAATCCACTGGAGTCTGAAGGCATGACCACCAAATGGGCCATTGAATTGGTCTTCACGCCTATTCAGGGCTTTGATCAAGCGGGTGATTTGGCCGAATTGTTCACCCGTCCTCTGATGCGCCGCATGCGTCTTGCCGCGTAAAGGAATTTGAACCATGCAACTCACACTCTGGACATACGAAGGACCGCCCCACGTGGGCGCGATGCGTGTGGCCACAGCCATGCAAGATGTGCACTATGTTTTGCATGCGCCCCAAGGGGATACTTACGCAGATTTGTTGTTCACCATGATCGAACGTTTACAAAAACGTCCGCCTGTGACTTACACCACCTTCCAAGCACGGGATCTGGGTGGCGATACGGCAGAGCTTTTCAAAACCGCTGCTCGCGAGGCCTTTGAGCGTTTCTCGCCAAAAGCGATGTTGGTGGGCTCGTCGTGTACAGCTGAACTCATTCAAGACGATCCTGGGGGTCTATGCAAAGCACTCAACTTACCTGTGCCTGTGGTGGCGCTTGAGTTACCGTCCTATCAGCGCAAAGAAAACTGGGGAGCTTCTGAGACCTTTTATCAATTGGTTCGGACCTTGGCATTGCCCAAGGACACGTTGGATAGAACTCCATCAAGTCAACCCCGCTGCAACATCTTGGGCCCGACCGCATTGGGCTTTAGGCATCGGGATGATTTGACAGAAATACGCAAATTGTTAAGCGACATGGGTATTGAAATCAATGTCGTAGCGCCTCTCACCGCTACTGCCAACGATATCGCTCGCTTAGGCGATGCAGATTTCAATGTGGTGCTTTACCCCGAAATCGCCAACTTGAGCGCGCAGTGGTTGCAGCGCAATTTCGGACAAGCATTTACCAAAACCATACCCATGGGCCATTCGGGGACATCGGAATTTATTCGAGAAGTTTCGCTATTGGCTGGGCTAGATGCAGAGCTAGCACTTGAAAAAGCCGTCTCTCGTGCTGCTTGGTACACCCGCTCGGTGGATTCGACTTACTTGACTGGCAAGCGGGTGTTTGTATTTGGTGATGCTACACACGCAGTGGCTGCTGCTCGAGTCGCTGCACAAGAGATGGGCTTTACCGTGGTCGGTATAGGCACATACAGCCGCGAGTTTGCACGTGATGTGCGCGAGGCCGCGGTTTTGTATGGGGTTGAGGCCTTGATCAGTGATGACTATTTGGAGATAGAAGCACATATTGCAAATTTGAACCCAGAGTTGGTTCTTGGTACACAAATGGAGCGCCATATTGCCAAGCGTTTGGGCGTACCTTGTGCAGTTATTTCTGCTCCAGTCCATGTGCAAGATTTTCCAGCCAGGTACTCGCCTCAAATGGGTTTTGAAGGTGCCAATGTTTTGTTTGATACCTGGGTGCATCCCCTCATGATGGGCCTTGAAGAGCATCTGATTGGAATGTTCAAAGGCGACTCTGAATTTCATGAGGATGCTACGCCCTCGCATTTGGGAGGAGGTGTTCACACGCAAAGCAACCAGGCCCTTGCACAGGGGATTCAATCGACGTCAGCTGAGCCATCAGTTTCACTTGCAAATGAAAACAGCATCACCGTTTCGAGCTGGGACGCAGGCGCAGAAAAAGAATTAAAAAAAATACCTTTTTTTGTGCGAGGAAAAGCCCGAAGAAATACCGAGCGTTTTGCCCTTGAGCGGGGTATCTCGGTCATCACCACGGAGACTTTGTATGAATCTAAAGCTTACTTCTCTCAGCAATAAGACCAAACTTCGTGACAACACGCCTATCCGTTTGGTGGTGGTGACCATGGACACGCACTTCGCTAGCTCGTTCAACCGCTCTAACGATGCTTTAAAGCGAGATTATCCTGGTCTGGTTTGGACCATGCATGCTGCATCTGAGTACTGCGGGAACGATGAGTTGATTGCGAAATGCAAAGCCGATATTGCCTTGGCCGATATCGTGCTCTGCGGCATGTTGTTTTTGGAAGACCATTTCTTACCTATCTTGGACGATTTGCGTGCTCGACGCATGCATTGTGATGCCATGATTTGTATGGCCAGTGCAAGCGAGGTCACCCAGCTCACCCGTTTGGGCCAGTTTGACATGAGCAAACCTGCCAGTGGCCCCATGGCGCTGCTGAAAAAATTACGTGGTGGTGGCGGTAAAGACAAAAAGCCTACAACAGGTGGTGCCGCGCAAATGAAAATGTTGCGCCGTTTACCCCAACTGCTGCGTTTCATTCCAGGTACAGCGCAAGATGTGCGTTCGTACTTCATCACTTTGCAATATTGGCTTGGTGGTTCTGATGACAATGTGTTGAACATGGTGCGCCATTTGGTTGACCGAGGCGCCGAAGGTCCTCGCAAATCCTTGCGGGGAAGGGTCAAAGTGGAGCCTCCAATTGACTATCCCGAGGTGGGTGTCTACCACCCTAGGATGAAGGGGAAATTCAGTGAAGATGCCAGTTCATTGCCCCAACCTACTGGTCTTGCGGTCAAAGGCACCGTGGGCGTTTTGTTGTTGCGGTCCTATTTGCTATCTGGCAATGCAGGTCACTACGATGGTGTCATCGCTGCACTCGAGTCAAAAGGCTTGCGTGTCATTCCTGCGTTTGCTGCTGGCTTGGATTCGCGTCCAGCCATTGATGAATTTTTCATCAAAAACGGTCAAGTTTGCGTGGATGCTGTGGTGTCCCTCAGTGGTTTCTCGCTGGTTGGCGGCCCAGCTTACAACGACGCCAAAGCCGCAGAGGAGATTCTTGCAAAACTCGATGTGCCTTATGTAGCCGCTCATCCTGTTGAATTTCAAACTCTGGATCAATGGGGTGGCTCAGACAGAGGTTTGTTGCCTGTTGAGAGCACCATCATGGTAGCGATTCCAGAACTTGATGGTTCTAGCGGTCCTATTGTTTTTGGAGGACGTCCGGGCGCTGCGGGTGTGACTTGCACGGGTTGCCACCATGCATGTACTTTTGGTGAAAGCCATAATGCACAAGACATGCATTCTTGTCCAGAGCGCGCGCTGATGTTGGCAGCGCGCATCAGCAAAATGGTGGCTTTGAAACGCAGCGAGCGAAAAGACCGTCATGTGGCCATTGTGCTGTTCAATTTTCCACCGAACGCTGGCAACATTGGTAGCGCTGCGTACTTGTCTGTTTTTGAGTCTTTGTGGCACACCCTGACAGCCATGAAAGCGCAAGGTTACCAAGTGGACGTGCCGCAAAGTGTGGACCATTTGCGTGATGCCCTTTTGCATGGCAATGCCGCTCAACATGGGGCAGATGCCAATGTGCATGCCTTCATTTCGGCAGATGACCACGTCAAGCGCGAGAGGTGGCTCAAAGAGATTGAAGCGCAGTGGGGCCCTGCACCGGGCCGCCAGTTGAGCAACGGGAGTTCAATTTTTGTACTGGGCAAGCAGTTTGGAAATGTGCTGATCTCCGTTCAACCTTCTATGGGTTATGAAGGCGACCCAATGCGCTTGTTGTTTGAAAAAGGTTCAGCACCGACGCATGCCTTTTCGGCTTTTTATCGATATCTGCGGGAAGATTTCAAAGCACATGCGGTGCTGCACTTTGGTACACATGGTGCTCTGGAGTTCATGCCAGGCAAACAGTCCGGCATGGGCGGCACTTGTTGGCCCGATCGTTTGATTGATGATTTGCCCAATGTGTATTTGTACGCTTCGAATAACCCTTCTGAAGGTGCAGTTGCCAAGCGTCGCTCCGGAGCAACCTTGATCAGCTACTTAACGCCACCCATTGCTCAAGCCGGTTTGTACAAAGGTCTGAATGAGCTGAAGTCATCCCTTGAACGTTGGCGAGCTTTGGACCCGCACAACAGCGAGCGCCTGGCTTTGGTTGGGGTGATTCAAGCGCAAGCTGTTGAGCTTGATTTGGCTCTTTCAGAACCGGCTTGGGACGCGGCCACGATGGGCGCTCAACTCGATCGCGAAATGATGCGTTTGGGTGAGGAAATGCTTGAGCTTGAATACACGCTGATTCCGCACGGTTTGCATGTGACAGGTCGCGCACCCAGCACTGCGCAACAGGCTGATATGTTGATGGCCATGGGCCAAGCCCATCACGGTATGCAGCTTGAGCGTGCTGCTGTGGAGGCCTTGGTGGAGGGTCACTCACCAGAAAGTGCTTTGACTGTAGCTGGCTTACCTCGCCATCACGAAAGCTTGGCTGTTTTGCGAGAGTTGGTGGAGCCTCAGGCCCACTTGGCCGTTGACCATGAAGTCACAGCGATCTTGAATGCTTTAGATGCTCGCTACATCAGGCCTGCACCAGGAGGTGACGTATTGCGTACCCCAGCGGTCCTGCCTACGGGACGTAACATCCACGGATTTGATCCCTTCAGAATTCCAAGTGCTTTGGCTGTTCGTGATGGCAAAGTCCAAGCCCAGTTGCTGATTGATCGCCATTTGGGGGATGGCAACGCCTTGCCAGAATCCATTGCCATGGTGCTTTGGGGCAGTGATAACTTGAAGAACGAAGGAGCCCCCATTGCACAAGCTTTGGCCTTGATGGGCGCCATGCCTCGCTTTGATACATATGGTCGCATTGCAGGCGCTAGCCTCATCTCTTTAGAGGAGTTGGGTCGTCCAAGAATTGACGTGATCATGACCCTGTCTGGCATCTTTAGAGATCTCATGCCCTTACAGATCAAGCTCTTGGCTGATGCAGCATTTTTGGCGGCTTCAGCAGACGAGCCTCTTGAAATGAACTGGATCCGAAAACATTCGCTTGCTTATCAGAAAGAACACGGTTGTACATTGGAGACCGCGTCTTTAAGGGTCTACGGCAATGCCGAAGGTGCCTACGGCTCCAATGTGAACCACTTGATTGAAAGTAGCCGCTGGGACGATGAGGGCGAAATTGCTGAGACCTACAAGCGCCGCAAAAGTTTTGCTTATGGGCGAACTGGGCTTGCCGTACAACAAACGGCCCTGCTGCAAACGGCATTGGCCGATGTGCAGTTGACTTACCAAAACCTTGACTCCGTTGAGTTGGGCGTCACGACCGTTGACAACTACTTTGATACCTTGGGTGGCATCACCCAAGCCGTTAAGCGTGCTTCTGGCGGTAAAACTCCACCCGTCTATATTGGTGACCAAACAAAGGGCAATGCCGCTGTGCGTTCTTTGAAAGAACAAGTGTCCATTGAGACTCGGACTCGCATGCTCAATCCCAAATGGTACGAGGGCATGCTCGAGCATGGCTACGAGGGCGTGCGTCAAATAGAGGTGCACGTGACCAATACGATGGGATGGTCTGCTACCACCGGTCAAGTGCAGCCCTGGGTTTACAAGCAACTGTCTGAGACGTTCATGCTTGACCCCGCCATGAGGGAGCGTTTGGCCAAACTCAACCCTACAGCCTCTGCCCGTGTGGCCAACCGTTTGATAGAAGCATCAGAGCGCAATTATTGGCAACCTGATGCACAAACCCTTCAAGCACTTCGCCTAGCAAGTGAAGAGCTAGAAGACCGCCTTGAAGGCGTATATGAAGGAGCACCAGCATGATCGCAGAAACATTACCTTTTCCCACCTTGAAGCGCAACTCAAAATTGGATGGGGAGGGCAGTTTACAAGTCCAACTCGACCCCAATGTCAAAATTGGCAATGCCAAAGTCTTTGCCATTTATGGTAAGGGAGGCATTGGTAAGAGCACCACGTCGTCCAACTTATCAGCTGCTTTCTCAAAAATGGGCAAGCGTGTGCTGCAAATTGGATGCGATCCCAAACACGACAGCACATTTACTTTGACCAAGAAGATGCTGCCTACGGTGATCGATGTGCTAGAGGCCGTTGACTTTCATGCCGAAGAATTGCGGGTGGAAGACTTTGTCTTTGAGGGCTACAACGGTGTGATGTGTGTTGAAGCGGGCGGTCCACCAGCGGGCACGGGTTGCGGTGGCTATGTGGTGGGGCAGACGGTGAAACTGCTCAAAGAGCATCACTTGCTTGAGGACACAGATGTTGTCATTTTTGATGTGCTGGGTGACGTGGTGTGTGGTGGTTTTGCCGCTCCTTTGCAGCACGCCGATCGCGCCATGATCATCACCGCCAATGATTTTGACTCCATCTTTGCGATGAATCGTATCGTGCAAGCCATTGGTGCAAAAGCCAAAAACTACAACGTTAGGTTGGGCGGTGTCATTGCCAATCGCAGTGCAGCCACCGATCAAATCGACAAATACAACGAACGTATTGGTTTAAAGCTCGCAGCGCATTTTCCTGATTTAGACGTGATTCGACGTAGCCGTTTAAAAAAATCTACGCTATTTGAGATGGAGCATTCCCCCGAGCTGGAAGCAGTGCAAAAAGAATATTTGAGGCTTGCTGCTAACTTGTGGTTAGGTGGAGAGACCTATTCAGCAGTTCCTATGAAGGATCGCGATATTTTTGATCTTCTGGGTTTTGATTGAGGTTTTTGACGATGACTGACATCACTTACGAACAACGTCGCGGACAAATTGAGAACTACTTTGACCGCACTGCAGCGGTCGCCTGGGCCAAGTTGACTTCTGACGCGCCAGTGGGTCGCATTCGGGCAACGGTGCGCGCAGGACGCGATCAAATGCGCTCCATCTTGGTCAGCTGGTTGGGCGAAGACTTGAGCGGTAAACGTATATTGGATGCAGGTTGCGGCACTGGGGCTTTGGCAATTGAGGCGGCAAGATTGGGCGCCCAAGTGGTTGCCATCGATTTGTCCCCTACCTTGGTGAACTTGGCACGCGAGAGAATTCCCTCTGATGTGGCGCACTTGGTGGAGTTCCACAGTGGCGACATGCTAGACCAAGGACTAGGCCACTTTGACCATGTGGTGGCCATGGACTCCATCATTCATTACCGAACGGATGACGCGGTGAGTGCCTTGGCTCAATTGGCTGAAAGAACCCGCTCTTCGATTGTATTTACTTTTGCACCGCGCACGCCCATGCTGTCGCTCATGATTTCCATTGGACGCTTGTTGCCCAAGAGCGACCGCGCACCTTGGCTTGAACCTATGGCAGAGAAAAGCATCGCCAAGCTCATGCAAACCCATGAGGCTTTGGCCCAATGGAAATGCGCGCGCAGCCATCACGTGTCCAGCGGCTTTTATAAATCTAAAGCGATGGAGTGGGTGCGATCATGAGATCCAAAGCATTTACCAAGTTTGCCAAGCAAGTGCCTGTAGGCTGGTTGCCTTTTGCGGAAGTCTCTAGTCCTGGTCTACCTATGGCCCGATTGCTGCGTTTGTCCTTGTTTAAGTTCACCATGGGCATCACCACCGCCTTGATGATCGGGACCCTCAATCGAGTGATGATTGTTGAATTATTTGTGCCTGCTTGGTTGGTGTCGATGATGCTAGCACTTCCCTTGTTGGTGGCGCCGTTTCGGGCGGTCACAGGCTATCAATCGGATGTCCATGTGTCTGCTTTTGGATGGCGTCGAGTGCCCTACATGTGGGGTGGTACTTTGATTCAGTTTTTAGGCCTTGCAGTGATGCCATTTGCGTTGCTGGTGCTCTCAGGTGGGGGACAAGTTCCCGTTCCAGGCTGGGTAGGTCAAGGGGCTGCTGCCATGGCTTTCTTGATGGTGGGTGCGGGTTTGCAAACTTCGCAAACTGCAGGGCTGGCTTTGGCGACCGATCAGGCGAGCGAAGAAACTCGCCCGCGCGTCGTGGCCCTGATGTACACCATGCTTTTGGTGGGTGCTGTGTTTGGTAGTTTGGTTTTTAGCTTTTTGTTAGCCAATTTCACGCCCGAAATCTTGGTTCAAGTCGTTCAAGGAACCGCCTTGGTGGTTTTGCTCCTCAATGGCGTAGCTCTTTGGAAGCAAGAGCCTCGAAACCCAGAACGCGTGAAGGCATTGAAATCAGCAATTCAGCGCCCGTTCAAAGAGGTCTGGTTTGAATTCATGGCCTTGCCAAACGCAAAGCGTTTTTTATGGGCGACGGCATTGGGCACCATGGCCTTTAACATGCAAGACATTGTGCTCGAGCCTTATGGTGGCGAGATCATGAATTTAAGCGTGGGTGCCACGAGCGCACTCACAGCCATGCTATCAGCAGGTGGGCTCTTTGGTTTTTATGTGGCCGGTCGTCAATTGACAAAAGGGGCTGACCCCATGCGGGTGGCAGCCTACGGCGCTTTGGCCGGCTTGCCTGCTTTTTCAGCAGTGATTTTTTCTGCACCTCTGGACGCTGGTTGGCTGTTCAGACTAGGCGCTTTGGGTATCGGATTTGGTGGTGGCTTGTTTGCAGTTGGAACCTTGTTTACAGCCATGCGTCTAGAGGCAGCCTATGTGGGCTTGGCTTTAGGAGCTTGGGGAGCTGTGCAAGCTGGATCGGCTGGCATTTCCATGTTCTTTGGGGGGGCTTTGCGAGATGCAGTGAACTCGCTCACTTCGCAAGGCTTGTTAGGTACTGGTTTGGCGGACCCCTCAGTGGCTTATAGCGTCGTCTATCACGTCGAAATGCTATTGCTATTTCTCACCATGATAGCTGTAGGGCCCTTGGTCAAACGCAGCTCATCTTATTCACCCGCCATGCCCTCAACCCTCGGTTTGACCGAGTCACGTATTTAGTTGTTTAAAGGAGAAGTCGCTATGCAAACAGTTGGTAACATTACTGGATATATAGATCTCGCACAAATACTGCTCTATGTATTTTGGTTATTTTTCGCAGGCCTTATTTGGTATCTGGTGATGGAAAATCACCGCGAAGGGTACCCCATGGAATCGCACAGCAGCGGACGCGCTGTCGTCAAAGGGTTTCCAATTCCAGCGCCTAAAACTTTTCTGCTCGAAAGCGGAAGAAGTGTGACCGTGCCTGACCTCAAGCGCAAAGAGCCGGCTTACAACGCTGTTGCATCAAACTCAAGTTCTGGTTCGCCCATTGAGCCAAGGGGGGACGCCATGACCGCAGCTGTCGGTGCTGGAGCGTACGCCAATCGCGAAGATGTACCAGAGTTGACCACGCATGGGGAGCCTCTTATTCAGCCCTTGAGAGTTGCCAAGGCGTTCTCGGTTGCTCCTCAAGATGTGGATCCACGAGGACTGCCAGTGATGGCTGGCGACGGCAAGCAAGGCGGTAAGGTCAAGGACATTTGGATTGATTCGGCTGAGATGATGTTTCGTTATTTAGAAGTTGAAGTGACCGATGGTCGTTCAGTGTTATTACCGATCACGTTTTCACTCATTCGCAGAAACCAAGTTGAAGTGCATGCTATCTACGCACACCATTTTGCCGCTGTTCCTGCACTTAAAAATCCGGATCAAGTCACCAAATTGGAAGAAGAAAAAATCAGTGCTTATTACGGCGGTGGGACTTTCTATGCCGATACAAAGCGCAGCGAACCACTGATTTAATGGACGATTTCGTCATCAATGTTGTTGGATGAATATCTGCTGAGGAATACAAATGCCTATCGAAAATCTTGGTCACGAACATGAGTTTGAACCGCAGTTTGGCTTGCCTGAAAGATTGCCTTCAGATGAATTCATCGTTTGGCAAGGCTCACCAGATGCCGGTGCATTGGCCTCTTCAGCCTTTCATATTAAAAAATTGATGCTGTATTTCTTCTTTCTGATCGGTCTATGTGCTTGGCCGGCCTTGGAGTCAGGCGCAGGACTCTTGGCTGTTCTTCAAGCCATCAAATGGATTGCTCCACTGGCCTTGATTGGTCTTGCCTCAGTTTGGATGTTGGCTTACATAACTTCGCGAACCACGGTCTACACCCTCACAAACAAGCGGGTGGTCATGCGTTTAGGTATTGTGCTCACTGTGACTTTTAATTTTCCCCTCAAACAAATCGCATCTTCCGATGTTCGTCTCTTGGAGAAAGACTTTGGTGATATCACGATGGGTTTGCAAGGCTCAGACCGTATTGCCTGGATTCATTTATGGCCCAGTGTCAGACCCTGGAGAATCAGTAAGCCAGAACCCACCATGCGTGCGATTGCTGATGTGCAAGACGTTTGTGTGAAATTGCGTGACGCTTGGACACAAGCTACAGGTCTCGCCGCCCATGCGACACCCGTACCTCAAGATGACAAACCCCAGTCCAACAATTTGCAAGTGAGTTTGACATGAGTCTCGCGCACACTTCCTCCTTCCCAAGGAAAGCGGCAGCTGATCATTTTCCGCAGTGGGTGCTTTATTGCGCTGCAGGCATCTTGGCCTTTTCACTTGTATCTGTGGGCCTCATACGTTTGACGGGCAATGGTCCAGACCAAAGGGCAGCTGCTGTCACCCTTCAACGTTCACTTGTTTTTCAGGATCATCAAGATGGTGGTGTGCGCGTAGCAGACGGCGTCACGGGTGAAACATTGACTGTATTGCATGGAGAGCAAGGTTTTGTAAGAGGCTCACTTAGGGCTTTGACACGGGAAAGATTTTCCCGAGGAATTGGGTCTGCTGCACCATTTGAATTGATCGCCCATGTGGATGGAAGCGTTACATTGTTTGACCCTACCACCGGGCAGCGTGTGGACTTGGAGTCCTTTGGTCCGACCAATACGGCTGAATTCGCAAGATTTTTGGCGATGCGACCTGAATAAATCAGAAGATGGTATTTTTTTAAAATTTTGGAGCAACGTTAAATGCAAACCTCTTTAGCCATTGACAGCGCTGAAAAAGCATCCGAAAAAGCCTTGGATAGCTCCATGCTCAGTCCACGGTTTTACACCACAGATTTTGTTGCCATGGACCAACTCGATGTGTCCTCCATGCGCGTCGAGTGGGACAAGATGATGGCCGAATACGAAGGTGACAACAACCATGACCATTTTCAACGCGACGAGCAGTTTGCTGTGGAAGTGTCAGAACGTTTCTCGCAAGTCAGTCCAGAAATGCGGCAGGAGTTTTTAGAGTTTTTGATCTCCTCTTTAACATCAGAGTTTTCTGGCTGTATTTTGTACAACGAGATCTATAAAAATGTAGAAAACCCAGATATCAAGCAACTGATGCGGTACATGGCGCGCGATGAATCTCGCCATGCCAGCTTTATCAACCAGTCGCTCAAAGATTTTGGATTGGGTATCGATCTTGGAGACTTGAAACGAACCAAGGCATACACCTACTTCAAGCCAAAGTATATTTTCTATGCAACTTATTTGTCAGAAAAAATTGGATACGCCCGTTACATCACCATTTTTCGGCACTTGGAGAAAAATCCTGACAAACGTTTTCACCCGATCTTTCGTTGGTTTGAGCGTTGGTGCAACGATGAGTTCCGCCATGGTGAGTCATTTGCATTGATCATGCGTGCAAACCCGCATTTGCTCAGAGGCGGGAATGTTTATTGGATTCGCTTTTTCTTGTTGGCGGTGTACGCCACCATGTATGTTCGAGACCACTGTCGCCCGATGTTGCACCACGAAATGGGGTTTGAGTCGAGCGCTTATGACTATGAGGTTTTCCGAATCACCAATGAGATCACCAAACAAGTGTTTCCTGTGAGTTTGGACATAGATCACCCAGCTTTTCAGCAAGGTTTGGCTCACCTGTACTTCGTTCAAAAGCAAATGGACATGGCCAAAGCCAGGGGTGGATTGGTGGGCTTGTTACAGCGTGGGCGTTGGGCCTTGTCGGGCGCAATCACCTTTGTTCGTTTGTATTTTCTGCCCGTGAAGCAACAAGAGTTGTCTCACCTTGTTCGCATGGTTCCAGCTTGGTAAATGTGTAGACAACCGTCACAGAGAGCTTAGTATGATCGACACCTTGGTTGCTTTGGGGTTCGCAATATTCATCTGGTGGTTTAGCACAGGCATAGTGATTTTATTGAACCGCATGTCACAAACCACCATCACTTTAAGCTTGTTCATTTCATCCATGTTGGGCATAGGTGCCTTGATCGGCTTGTCGCATACAGCCCATCAAACAGGCGTTGCTGGAGCTTATTGTGCATTCACCTGCGCCCTATTGGCTTGGGGTTGGAATGAGTTGAGCTTTCTCACGGGATGGATCACGGGATCCCAAAAAACAGCTATTCTCGAAAGCACCCAAGGATGGCCCAGGTTCGTGGCTTCTTTCAATGCTGTGGTTTGGCATGAAACAGCTATTCTTTTGGTTGGCGTGGCCATTATTGCTATCACTTGGGATGCTCCTAACCAAGTGGGCACGGGTACTTATTTGGTGTTGTGGGTCATGCGCACGAGTGCCAAGTTGAATCTTTTCTTTGGTGTGCGCAATTTGAGTGAGGAATTTTTACCAACGCATTTGGCTTATTTAGAAAGCTTTTTTAAGCGCCGTCGGATGAATGCCTTTTTCCCATTCGCCGTTGTGTCTGCTTTCGTTGGCTTGTGGTTGCTCGTGAGCTATGCGAGCCATCCCTTGGTGACGCCCTCCCAAGTTGTTGGATCTGTCTTGGTCGGTACCATGTTGGCCTTGGCTATTTTGGAGCACTTGATGTTGGTGCTTCCCTTGGATACTACCGCTTTGTGGCGTTGGGCCATCCAAAAACATCAAAAATCGAAGGTTGAAATTGCCTTTGATCCATATGTCCCTACAAGGCTCAATACACATTTGGATTGACATGACAAACATTAATAAATCCATGAACTTTATGGGCCTAGGTGGGTTGGGCAGCAGGGGTCAAACAGACTCTATGCCAAATGTTGCTTTCACCCATCCAAAAGTACCAAGAGCCATTGTGATTGGGACGGGTTTTGGTGGCTTGGCTGCCGCCATTCGTTTGAGCGTCAAAGGCTACAGGGTGCAAGTGCTTGAAAAGTTAGATGGGCCAGGCGGGCGCGCTTATGTGCACAAGCAAGATGGTTTTACCTTTGATGCAGGTCCCACCATCATCACCTTGCCCCATTTGATTGAAGAGCTTTTCACCTTGTGTGGTCGTGATATGAAAAATCATGTCGATCTGCGCTTGATGTCACCCTTTTATCGCATTCGCTTTGATGATGGCACGCACTTTGATTACAGCAACGACGATGCGAAGATGCTTGAACAAATTGCTAAATTCAGTCCCGATGATATTCAAGGGTTCAAGGACTTGATGAAAGCTTCAGAAAAATGTTTTCAACTCGGTTTTGTTGAATTAGGCATGGTGCCCTTTGAAACGATTGTAGATGTGATCAAAGCCCTGCCTAATTTAGTACGCATGAAAGCTTGGCGATCCATTTACAGCTTGGTGGCCAAACACATCAAGCATCCCAAGTTACGGATCGTCATGAGCTTTCATCCGCTGCTCATTGGCGGTAACCCCTACTCTGTGACTTGTGTCTACTCCTTGATTCACGCGTTGGAGAGGCGTTGGGGTGTTCACTCAGCCATGGGCGGCACAGGAGCGATCGTGACTGAGTTGGTCAAATTGCTGGATGAGCGCCATGTGCCTATTCGTTACAACGCTGCCGTGACAAAAATTCGTGTCAAGGACGGCCGAGCACAAGGTGTCGAACTTGAGAATGGAGAATTCTTAGGAGCCGATATTGTGGTGAGCAATGGCGATGCCGCTTGGACCTACAGTCACCTTGTTGCGCCAGAGCACCGCAAGCATTGGACCGATCAAAAAATTGCCAGGGGTAAATACTCTTCTGGCTTGTTTGTTTGGTATTTTGGAACCAACCGCCAGTACAAAGATGTGCCCCACCACATGATGGTTTTAGGGCCACGCTACAAGGGTTTGTTGCAAGATATTTTTAAAAACCACACCTTGTCCAAAGATTTCAGCCTTTACTTGTACCGCCCCACTGCCACCGACCCTTCCTTGGCGCCTGAGGGGTGCGACAGTTTTTATGCTTTATCGGTTGTCCCAAACCTCAGCAGCGAGACGGATTGGACTGCGATCAAAGAGCAGTACCGTGCTGCCATTGAAACGGTTTTACAAGAAAGCGTTCTGCCCGATTTGAAACAGCATGTCGTGTCATCCAAGCTCACCACACCCCAAGATTTTCAAGATCGTTTGTGGTCTTACAAAGGCGCAGGTTTTGGTTTAGAGCCGATTTTGGTCCAAAGCGCATGGTTCAGACCGCACAACAGAAGTCAAGATGTTGATGGACTTTTTATGGTGGGTGCCAGCAGCCAACCTGGCGCAGGGGTTCCCAGTGTTTTGATGTCCGCAAAAATGTTAGAAAAGGTGGTACCCGATGTCAAGTCGTTCGTTTGGTCTAACTGAAGCCCCAACCCCTCTTTGCAGCGCTCCTCATGAGGCCTTGTCCTATGACTTAGAGGCTTGTACGGAGTTGATGCGCGGGGGTTCAAAGTCATTTTTTGCCGCATCTAAGCTCTTGCCTGTTCGCGCCCGTGCGCCTGCTATTGCGCTCTATGCTTTTTGTCGTTTGGCTGACGATGCCATCGACATGGGTGAAGACCAAGAACAAGCCATGCAAGACCTCAAGTCCCGCTTGAGTGCCATTTATGCCGGACGCCCAGTTGCGAAAGATGCAGATCGCGCATTGACGGTGGTTGTTCACCGCTACGGTATTCCATGTGGCTTGTTGGAGGCCTTGTTGGATGGATTTCTTTGGGACTCGCAGGGTCGGCGATATGAAACGCTAGCGGACGTTGAGGCATACGGCGCTCGCGTCGCTGGAGCCGTTGGCGCCATGATGTCTCTCATCATGGGCGCATCAACAGACACCGCCATTGCACGAGCCTGTGAACTTGGTGTTGCCATGCAACTGACCAACATCGCCAGAGACATTGGTGAAGATGCGCGCAACGGTCGTTTGTACATTCCTCGCGCATGGTTTCGAGAAATTGGTATGGATGCGGATGATTGGCTCAGCAATCCAGTGTTTGACTCACGGATTGCAGGGTTTACACAACGCTTGTTGTTGCGTGCAGATGCTCTTTATCGCCGCGGCGAGTTCGGTTTGGCTGAATTATCTTGGGACTGTCGCCCAGCTATTCAAGCTGCGCGACTGGTCTACGCTGAAATTGGTCGACAGCTCGAGCGTAACGGATTGAATTCAGTCGACAAGCGCACCGTGGTCTCCAAGGCGCGAAAATTGGCCTTGATTGCCCGAGCCGCCGCCGTCGCTTTGAGGGTGCCCTCTTCTCCATCTGTGCCCTTAAGTCCTGTTCCAGCCATTGAGTATTTGGTTGACATTGTCAGCAGGGATCGTCATCCATTGGCCAGCCAAGGGCCATGGACAGTTCCATCTCGCAGTTTTGATGAACGCGTGGAATGGATGGTGGATTTGTTTGGTCGCTTGGAAGAGCGCAAAAGAATCAACCGTCAACACTTGAAATGCTGAAAGTTGTTGAAGTACTGGTTTTGCTTGTTGCAGGCGTTTGTTTTGTCGTTTGGCAGTTTCGCGATTTGCGCCGTGCCCGAGAAATCACTCGCCAACAAAGAGAAGCTGCACGAGTTCAAGCCATGAATGTTTTCTCGCAACCGCAACCACCTACCCTCAAAAGAGGTCTTGATGGCGGCTAATTTGAAGTTGATCCATTTGATTTGTGCTTGCTTATTTTTAGGCAACGTGATCGTGAGTGGCATATGGGCTTTGCAAGCTGAGCGCACGCGAAACCATGCCATCATTCAATTCAGCAACCGCATGGTGTTGATCACAGACGTTTTTTTTACCTTGCTGGGCTCTTTGGGGGTTGTTTGGACGGGGCATGGCATGGCGGAGAACTTTGGGGGTGGAGACGGGCATCCTTGGATTCAGTGGTCCTATGGCTTGCTGGGCTTTTCAGGTTTGATTTGGTTGTTGGTGTTGGTCCCCATACAACTCAAGCAGCGTTCTTTGTTGCTCAACACCGATACGGTTGGTGAAGACTATTGGCGTCTATCGCGAATCTGGAAAATTGCAGGTGCGTTTGCAACGCTGCTTCCATTGCCGATTGTGTATTTGATGGTCACCAAGGGCCTTTGAGCCGTGTTCAATGGTGATGTGGGCACGCTCTGACAAAGCGCAAGCGTTACCGCTCAAGGGCTTGGTGGTCTTGATCACAGGTGCCGCCTCTGGGATTGGAGCTGCAACGGCCTTGGAAGTTGTTCGCAACGGTGGTGTTCCTGTGTTGGTGGATTGCGATCAAGAGCCCCTTGCAATAGTGGCTCAGCAATGTGGTGAAGGCACCTTGTCTTTTGTCACTGATGTGACCGAACTTGCCGGTATGCTTGATGTAGTTGCTCAAACACTGTCGGTGTACAAACGCCTTGATGTGGTGTTTGCAAATGCAGGGGTGGCCGCTTTTGGGCCCGTGGCCTATGTGGACACGCTAGCTTGGACCCGTTGCATAGAGGTGAACGTTTTTGGGGTTTTCAACACGGTGCGATCAGCGCTTCCCGCTTTGATGCAGAGCCGAGGTTATGTGTTGATCAACGCATCGGTCTCTTCCTTTGCCCATCCTCCAGCAATGTCTGCTTATGCTGCTAGCAAGTCTGCAGTGGAAGCCTTGGCCAACGTACTGCGCCTAGAGCTCGTAGCCCACAGGGTTGATGTAGGCGTGGTGCATGCAAGTTGGATCACGACCCCCCTGGTTGCTGAGGGCGCTTTGCATCCGGGGTTTGTTCGATTGAGAGCGACGATGCCAAGTTGGTTGAACAAGGAAACCTCTGCACAAGAAGCGGCTGGGGTGATGGTGCGAGCTATTGCAAAGCGCCAACGAAGAGTTTTTTTGCCTGCTTGGGTCAAGGTGCTGTTTGGTCTAAGGGCTTTGCTCCATTTGCCATTTGCTGAGCGCGAACTTGTCAAAGCAGCCCCTGACATTGAGCGCTCTTACCTTGAGGGCTTGGTGTCCGAGGGGTCCTTGGCTTCGAGCTTTGGACCAAGAGAGCGAGACAGAACTTTGGAGCGTTCCAGACAAGAAAAATAAGGCCAGTGACTTTGCTATCTAAGGTGGCTAATCGCTGTGTCGTCGCAAGTTGTCCATAGCGTGGGCCATGCGTTGTGCTTGAACTTGCGGCATGGGCATATAACTTGCACCCATGGTTTGAGCCAAGTTTTGTGCTTGGGCATCGGGTTGAAGAGAGGTGTCGATCCACAAACTTCGATGGCCAGTCTGTCTCCATTGCGCCGCCCATTGCTGAGCATCTGCTTGTGCTTGTGCACGTCCGCCCAAACCTTGAAGGTTCACATTGGCTCGGCCATCGCTCAGCACCACCAAAATGGGTGTGACGCCTTGTCGCTGAAGCTGAGTGGCTTGGTCACAAGTCATTTTCAAGGCCAGCGCTAAAGGTGTCCCGCCTCCGCCAGGCAGACCCGTCATGGCTCGCTTTGCGCGAACCAATGAACGAGTCATGGGAAGCAAGAGTTGGGCTTTTGCGCCTTTGAAGGCCACAATGCAGACGCTGTCTCTTCTCGAGTAGGACTGTTGAAGCAAAAGCTCTACAGCCCCCTTGGCCTCAGCCAAGCGTTGCAGAGCTGCTGAGCCAGATGCATCGAGCGCCAGGATCAGACAGCTGGCACTATGTTGTTGGTAGCGGTGAACATGAAAGTCCTCTGCCCGAATGGCAACTCGTCCTTGTTGAGCAGCGCCTCTCAATCGCTGTTGAGGTGCTGCAGCTCTTAAGGTGGACAAGATGTGCAAGCGGGCATGACCGCCTGGGCGTCCTGGCCTGGGCGGCAAAGGTCTTCCGCGTTGCAAGCCCGATCGGAATTGCCCAGATCTGCCAGAGGTGTTGCCCGTGTTGCGACCTGCTTGGGTCAGTAAAGCATCCAAGACATGGGGTGGCAGACTGGCCCCAGCAGCGGCAACCATCATTTCTTCCAGGCGCTCAGAAGAGTCGAGTGTTAAAGAGTCCTGCGCTTGCGAGCTTGGGTTGGTCTGAGATGCATCTTTAGAGGAAGCGTCCTCAGACGATGAATCTTCAGGCGATGCATCTTGCGATGTCGCATCTTGCTCATCTGTTCTGGTTTCTGAAGACTCAGATGGCTCTGTTGTTGAGGCAGACGATGAACTGTTTTGCGCTTGCAAATCCGACGCATTGTTTGCATCTGCCGGTAACTGCGTGGCGCGAGGCGCCAATACGCGCCTTGCTGCAAAGGCCAAGTCCTCGTCATTGATCTGGCGTCTTAGATGCAAAGCGGCATGACAGCAAGCCACACGCAGGGCCAAGGTGGGGGCGCGCAAAGAGTCAATGCCCAACCCCATTGCCGTGCTGCAAACGGCCAAAGCTTGATCGTCGCTCCATTGAACATGGGGCAAGACTTCTTTCATCTTAGCCAAGACATCTGGTGCAATCTGAATGCTCATCGTGTTCAAGCTGAGGTCTTCACGTTGGGTGTCAAGTGTGACTTCTAAGACATCTGATGGGGCAAGCTCTTGCAAGTCAAACCACAAGCCCAAACGCTCTTGAAGTGCTTGGCTGATGGCTGGGTCATCTTGACTGGATTCGTCCAGCGCGATCACGCCAAATTGAGTGCGGCTTGAGCGGCCTGAATGTGTTGAGTTGTTCAAAGCAGGCAATGATTGCGTGTCCATGGCCTGGGTCATGGGTGCTATCAAGGCGCTTGGAAAACGCTCGGCCATGCTGATGCAGACCAAGCCTTGGTCTGCTTGTTGCAACAAACCGGATTGCATCTGCAAGCGCCCGGATTGAAGCGTGCGCGATAAATCAATGCCTCCCAACAACCGTTCTACATCGATGTTGCCTGGTAACTTGACGGTGTTCAGACCTGTTGTGCAAAGCTGTCCGAGCCATCTTTCTCGCACTGGTCCAAACGGAGCACGTAACCAAACGCCGCCAAAACTGTGAGGATCAATTTGCAGCAGTTGCAACGATGTCATGGCATCGTTCCAAGTCTCAAGTCCTTTCAAGTCATGGGCCATGCACAGAACTCAAGGGGTCAAAATATCTTGTAGACATCTGTTGACGCGCTCACCAGAATCGGTGTCGTCCAATGGGTTGCGTCTCAAGCGATGCCGAAGGGCCAAGGGCGCAATGGTTTTGAGGTGTTCGGGCTTGACCTTTTTATGGCCAAGCATCGCTGCCAAGGCGCGTGTGGCGCGCAACAGCGTCAATTCTGCGCGCAAGCCATCGGTACCAAGTTGAAGACACAGCCTTGCACACAAGGTCAGCATGTCATCGTCGATCTCCACCGATTCCAGCAGTTTGCGAGCTTTGACAATACGTTTTTGAAGTTTCTCGCTCTCGCTTTGCCATTGAGCTTTGTAGGCGGAGGGGTCTTTGTCAAAGGCGTCTCTTCGCTTGATGACTTCCACGCGAAGTTTCAGATCTTGGGGCGTTTTAACTTGCACCGATAAGCCAAAACGGTCTAGCAGTTGCGGTCGAAGCTCTCCTTCTTCGGGGTTACCACTTCCTACCAAAACAAAGCGGGCAGGATGCCGAATGCTCAATCCCTCCCGCTCGACCAGATTTTCTCCAGAAGCGGCAACGTCAATCAAAAGGTCGACCAAATGGTCCTCGAGCAAATTCACTTCGTCGATGTACAAAAAACCACGGTGTGCTTGGGCCAAGAGGCCGGGGGAAAACTCCTTGATGCCTTGAGACAATGCCTTTTCTAGGTCGAGTGCACCCACAATGCGGTCTTCTGTGGCCCCCAAGGGCAAGTCCACCACGCTCACAGGTCTGCGTTCGGTTGACAATTTGGGCGTTTGAGCCGCATTCAATTTCTTTTGAGGCTGACACACGGCGCAAGCCTGAGCGGGTTTTGTGGGGTCACAGCTATAAGGGCATCCCTTGACCACTTGAATGGGGGGCAGCAAGTCTGCCAAAGCCCTGACTGCCGTTGATTTGCCAGTGCCTCTGTCGCCCAACACCAAAACGCCTCCGACCGTGGGGTCAATGGCGACCACTTGAATCGCCAAAGTCATCTCTTCTTGACCCACGATAGCTGCGAAAGGAAACGTAATTGCCATAACTGATTTCTATTGATCCACTGAATGCACAAATGCCCATCATCCAAAAGTGCCAGCCAACTGTCAAGTTAAATTTACATCCATGGGTATCTATAAAGCTTTTTGCTGATGGGAAGCGTAAATTTTGTCTGTGAAGTGCAATTTATAGGCCTTATGACCTAGGGGAAACGATAGTTATGTGCGTGTTGTAACTAAAAATAGGCCATAAAGTGTCAATTTAACTTGACGTTTTTTTTAAACGCGGTAAATTAAAGCTTCGTCAACCCATTCATCACAACACCATGGACGCCTTATTGGAACGGATTCAATCGCCTTCTCATTTGAGACAGCTGTCGCGTGAAAGTCTTCAAAGCCTGGCCAATGAACTGCGTGAGCGATTGATTGAAACAGTTTCGCAAACCGGCGGGCACTTCAGTTCCAATTTGGGCACGGTTGAATTGACCATTGCCCTTCATTATGTTTTCAACACTCCGCATGATCGACTTGTTTGGGATGTCGGTCACCAAACTTATGCGCACAAGATCTTGACCGGAAGAAACTCGCGCATGGGTAGCATTCGGCAAAAGGGGGGATTGAGTGGCTTTCCGCGTCGCGAGGAAAGTATCTATGACGCATTTGGCACTGCACATTCTTCAACCAGTATTTCTGCTGCTTTGGGCATGGCAATGGCGTCTAAATTGACGGGTAGCCAGCGCAAAGCAGTTGCTATCATTGGGGATGGCGCTTTGACCGCGGGCATGGCTTATGAGGCCTTGAACAATGCTGGCACAAGCCAATGCGATGTGTTGGTTGTCTTGAATGACAACGACATGTCCATCAGCCCACCCGTCGGTGCGTTGAACCAATATTTGGCTGAGTTGATGTCTGGGCGTTTTTATGCGCAGGCTAAAAAATTAGGCGGCGAGGTACTTCGCAACGCTCCTCCTTTGTTTGCCTTGGCTCGGCACATTGAGCAACAAACGCAAAACCTCCTTCAAACCAACACCATCTTTGAAAAACTCGGGTTTACGTATGTTGGGCCCATAGACGGTCATGATCTGAACGGATTGGTTGATGCGCTTGAAAAAATTTCTCAAGCGAAGGGACCTCAGTTTTTACATGTTGTGACTCGCAAAGGCAAGGGCTATGAAAAGGCCGAGATCGATCCCATCACCTACCACGGTCCTGGCAAATTCAACCCTTCTGTTGGCTTGGTCAGTGCCCCAAGTACAAAGGCCACGTTCACACAAGTCTTTGGTCAATGGTTGTGCGATGCTGCTGAAAAAGATCCGCGCTTGGTGGGTATCACACCAGCCATGCGTGAGGGCTCTGGCATGGTCGAGTTCAGCCAGCGTTTCCCCAATCGTTACTTTGATGTGGGAATCGCTGAGCAACATGCGGTCACATTTGCGGCTGGATTGGCCTGTGAGGGGCTTAAGCCCGTTGTGGCCATTTATTCAACCTTCTTACAAAGAGCTTATGACCAACTGATACACGATGTGGCGTTGCAAAACTTACCCGTGGTGTTTGCGCTGGACAGAGCTGGCCTGGTCGGAGCCGATGGACCTACGCATGCAGGCATGTTTGACATTGCGTTTGTGAGGTGCATACCTCAAATGAGCGTGGCCTGTCCCGCGGACGAAAACGAGTGCCGTCAATTGCTCAACACGGCCTTTTTGCAAGACCATGCGGTCACCGTTCGATACCCCAGGGGTGCGGGTGTTGGAGTTCCAGTGCAAAAAGAATCAGTGTCCTTGACAATAGGTAAAGCGCAAGTCGTTCGAGAGGGCGAAGACCTTGCAATTTTGTGCTTTGGCCCCTTGCTCTACGAAGCCCTCAAAGTCGCACCATCGTTGAATGCAACGGTGGTGAACATGCGCTGGGCCAAGCCGCTTGATTTGCAAACCCTCAAAGAGATTGCTCAGTCCCACCATCGCTTGGTCACCCTTGAGGATGGAACTCGCGTTGGCGGTGCCGGTTCAGCGGTGCTAGAGGCCTTGCAAGACATGGGTATCTCAAAACAGGTGTTGGTCATGGGCTTTGAAGACGAGTTCACAGAGCATGGCGACCCTGGCTTACTGATGCAGCAATATGGACTGACGCAAACGGGCATACAAAGACGAATTGAAGAAGTTTGGCCATCGTCCCCTTTGAGCACTGCTCCCTTAAGAAGGGTGGTTTGAATGGCTGTCTGGATCCGCTGTCTCGAGTGCTTCAAGTGCCCCGAGTTCCCTGAGTGCTTTAAGGTACCCATGGGTAGGCGAGATCTTCACGGCGCTCTTAGCGCGCAAATGGATGTCAGTTCTCAAGCCACAGCACAAGTGTTTTGTCGGTTGAACAAAATTTCCACATGAGTCGCCCTGATCTTTCTACCGTCGCTGAGCTTTTAAAGCCCATCACATGGTTTCCTCCAATGTGGGCATTTTCGTGTGGCGTTGTTTCCTCAGGCATGTCACTTGCTGACAATGGGCTGTTGATCGTTTGGGGTGTTTTGTTGGCGGGTCCGTTGGTGTGTGCCAGTAGTCAGGCGGTCAACGATTGGTTTGACCGACACGTCGATGCCATCAATGAGCCCCATCGACCTATTCCCTCGGGGAGAATGCCGGGTCTTTGGGGGCTCTACATTGCTGTGCTGTGGACTCTCTTGTCTTTGCTTTGGGCTTGGCCACTTGGGCTCTGGGGCTTCGCTGCCACGGGTCTAGGTTTGTTCTTCTCATGGGCTTACAGCACACCTCCAATTCGTTTGAAAAACAATGGATGGTGGGGCAACACTGCATGCGCTCTGAGTTATGAAGGCTTGGCGTGGGTGACTGGGGCAGCTGTCATGCTGGGTGGCGAGATGCCTTCTCACAACACATTGGTGTTGGCCTTGCTCTACAGTTTTGGGGCTCACGGGATCATGACGTTGAACGACTTTAAAGCGGTAGCGGGAGATGCGCAGATGGGCGTGCGCTCTTTGCCCGTTCAATTGGGGGTGACCAAGGCAGCTTGGACCGCTTGCGTATTTATGTTGCTCGCGCAATGGCTAGTGGCTGCCTTGTTGTTGGATTGGGGTTCACCCAATGGCGCACTTGCGGTGCTGCTCTTGAGCTTTTGCCAGCTGCCTTTGATGCTGCGATTTGTACAAAACCCAGTTGATAAAGCCTTGAGTGTCAGTGCTTTTGGTGTGCCCTTGTTTGTGAGCGGCATGATGGTGAGTGCTTGGTCATTGAGGGAGCTTCAGGAGTTGGTGCCATGAACAAATTACCTCACTTCACTTGGTGGCAAATTGTGCGCTTAGGGCTGATCCAGGCTTGTATGGGCGCGGTGGTGGTGCTCACCACCTCAACGCTCAACCGCATCATGGTGGTCGAGTTGGCATTGCCCGCTTTGCTTCCTGGGTTTTTGGTGGGCTTTCATTACCTCGTTCAAATGGTGCGACCACGTATGGGATTTGGCGCTGATCAAGGCAGACGATGCACACCATGGATGATGGGAGGTATGACTGTTTTAGCGATCGGAGGATTTTTGGCAAGCTATGCAACGGTTTGGATGGGGCAGGATCTGAGCAAGGGCATTGTCTTGTCGATCTTTGCGTTCATGTTGATTGGCTTGGGTGTGAGTGCCTGTGGGACCTCGTTGTTGGTGTTGATGTCAAAGCGTTTGGCTGAATCTCGGCGAGCACCAGGAGCGACCGTGGTGTGGATGATGATGATTGTTGGATTTGCTGTCACCGCCATCACCGTGGGCAAGTTGTTAGAACCCTATTCACCACAGAGGTTGCTTGACATCAGTGCAGGCCTGAGCGTGTTGGTGGTGCTTGTGACTTCGTTGTGTCTTTGGAAGTTAGAAGGTCAGGCAGAGCCCCATGCGGCAACACCGGAACGCTTGTCGAATGCTCTTGAGGTGACCCAGAGGGCTCAATTGACTTCAGCGACTCAAGCGACTCATCAACTGGGTTTTAAGAAAACCGTCCAGATGGTTTGGTCAGAACCACAAGCCAAGGCTTTCACGGTGTTTGTCTTCATATCGATGCTGGCCTACAGCTCTCAAGACTTGATCTTGGAGCCTTTTGCAGGTGCTTTGTTTGGCCTGACGCCGGGTCAGACCACACAGCTTTCAGGTTTGCACCACAGTGCTGTTTTGTGCGGCATGTTGGCCGTTGCCTTGGCTGGAAGCGGTCGTGTGGCAGGGCGGTTGGGCTCGATTCAAAGTTGGATGATGGGAGGGTGCTTGGTGTCTGGCGTGGCCATGTTGGGCTTGTGCTTGGCAGCAGCATATGGTCCGCCTTGGCCTTTGGAGGCGAATGTTTTTTTGCTTGGTGTTGCCAATGGCAGTTTTTCTATTGCCGCCATTGCCACCATGATGCGCTTGGCCACCTTAGGGGGCGAGCATCACGCTGGAACAAGGATGGGCCTTTGGGGGGCTTCTCAGGCCATGGCCTTTGGTCTGGGCGGCCTGCTTGGCACTGCAGCCAGTGATTTGGCACATTATCTGATGGGCACACAAGGCACAGCATATGCCAGTGTGTTTGGCTTTGAAGCTGCCATGTTTGTGATTTCGGCACTTTGTGCCTTTTGGGTGGGTCGATATGACCTTAAAAGTCTAAAGGAGCACCACGCCTCTTTGGACCTTGGATTTAGAAAGGATTTAAGCCATGAGTACTGATACCTATGATGTTGTTGTGATTGGTGGCGGCCCCTCTGGTGCAACTGCAGCAGATGATCTGGCCAGTCGAGGATGGCGCGTCTTGTTGTTGGACCGTCAAGGACGAACCAAACCATGTGGAGGCGCCATACCGCCACGTTTGATCAAAGATTTTGAAATCCCAGACCATTTGTTGGTTGCTAAAGCGCGTTGCGCCAGAATGATTTCACCCAAAGACAACAAAGTCGATATTCCCATTGAGAATGGTTTCGTTGGGATGGTCAACCGAGATGAGTTTGATGAGTGGTTGCGCGAAAGAGCTCGATCTCATGGAGCTCAGCGCATGAAAGGCACTTTTGAAAAGCTCACCCGAGACGACGACGGTGTTGCACGGATTCATATCGAAGTGCAATCGCCATCCCATACACCGAGCTTTTTTTCGCCTCCAGAAACCAAGAGCATTCGAGCGCGTTTTGTGGTGGGTGCAGATGGTGCGAAGTCGGAGGTGGCTCGCCAAACGGTCAAAGGCGCTGAGCGCACCAAATATGTGTTTGCTTATCACGAGATCGTCAGGGCGCCCATCCAACAACCCGGTTACGATGCGGACCGCTGTGATGTTTACTATCGCGGCGCTTTGTCGCCAGATTTTTACGGCTGGGTTTTCCCACATGGTGACACCATGAGTGTGGGCACGGGCAGTGCAGATAAAGGCTTTTCACTGCGAGGAGCTGTGACAAGACTGAGAGAGACAGCTGGCTTGCAAAAGGCCGAGACACTTCGTCGAGAGGGTGCGCCCATACCGATGAAGCCGCTACCCCAGTGGGACAACGGCAAAGATGTGGTCTTGGCAGGGGATGCAGCAGGTGTTGTGGCGCCTGCTTCTGGGGAAGGCATTTACTATGCAATGGCATGCGGTCGAATGGCCGCTGATGCAGTTGAAGAGGCCTTAAAAACTGGCAAAGTGTCTTGCCTTAAGAAGGCCCGAAAAACATTCATGAAGCAGCATGGCACAGTTTTTTGGGTGCTGGGTATCATGCAGTATTTCTGGTATCAAAACGACCGTCGACGTGAAAAATTTGTCACGATCTGCGAGGACAAAGATGTGCAGCAACTCACGTTTGAGTCTTACATGAACAAAGTTCTTGTGAGAAAAAAACCGATGGCTCATGTACGTATCTTTTTCAAAGATCTCGGACACCTTTTTGGCATGGTCAAGACATGAGCGTTGCTGATCGATTCAAGGGATTGGCAATAGCGTTTGCTTGTAGTATTTTAGTTTCATCCATTGGTGCTTCATTCACAGATCTTGGCCCTTGGTACCAAGCTTTAAAGCAGCCGGATTGGAAGCCACCTGATGCAGCCTTTGGCATCATTTGGTCGATCATTTTTACCTTGTGTGCTGTGAGTGGCTGGTACGCATGGAAAGTTTCTAACAGCAGCGCAAACAAGGTTCGCATTGCACTTTTATTTGCCGTCAATGGATTTCTAAACATCCTTTGGAGTTGGTTGTACTTTCATCTCCATCGTCCTGATTGGGCCATGACGGAGGTGTATTTTTTATGGTTTTCGGTGCTGCTACTGATCATGGGATTGTGGCGTTTGTCTAAAATTTCAAGTCTGATGTTGCTGCCTTATTTGGTGTGGGTGACGGCAGCTGGCTTCTTAAACGCCGCGACAGTTGAACTCAATGGACCCTTTGCTTAGCGATTTGCAGAGGACAAATGGCCCGCGAGCGCGTGTCCTCTTGTTGGGTGCAACGGGTACGATCGGCTTGGCCACGGCCCACGCGCTGATGGATCGTGGGCATGATCTTGTTTGTTTTGTTCGATCGCGAAAAGACGAAAGTGTAGACCATGCAAAAGAACGCATGGCCTCTGACTTTCGCGGAGCCACTCTTCGCTATGGGGACCCAAGTGATCGTTGGTCCATGGTACGCGATGGTTTTGCCCATGAGTCTTTTGATGCGGTGATTTCGTGCATGGCTTCAAGAACGGGTAGCCCACGAGATGCTTGGCTTATTGATCACCAAGCCCATCTGCATGCACTTGAAGTCGCGAAAGCTGCTGGTGTTAAGCACTTCATTTTGCTCTCAGCGATCTGCGTACAAAAACCATTGCTCCACTTTCAACGCGCCAAGCTGGCTTTCGAGAAGGCGTTGATGGAGTCAGGATTGACCTATTCCATTGTTCGTCCAACGGCTTTCTTTAAATCGTTGTCAGGTCAATTGGAAAGGGTCAAAAAAGGAAAGCCGTTTTTAATTTTTGGAGATGGCAAGCTCACTGCTTGCAAGCCGATCAGTGATGTAGATCTGGCTGATTTCATCGCAGGCTGCTTGGATGAACCAAGTCGGTATGACCAAATCTTGCCCATTGGTGGACCAGGTCCTGCTATTACCCCTCGTGAGCAAGGAGAGTGTCTGTTTCAACTGCTAGGTAAAGAGCCACGCTTTAAAAGCGTTCCAGTGGGTTTTCTGGATATCATCGTTGGCGTATTGAACGGGCTTGGCCAGTTCTTTCCATCCCTTGCGGATAAAGCAGAACTCGCTCGAATAGGTCGTTATTACGCAACCGAGTCCATGCTGGTGTGGGATGCGTTGACCAATCGCTATGATGCGCAGCTCACGCCTTCTCATGGAACGCATACGCTATTTGAATCTTATGAGCGGTGGGTGAATGGTCACGATCTACCCGACAGAGGCAAGCATGCTGTTTTTTAATGCAGTGCAGCAGTCTTGGTCCAGAAACACATCATCAGCATAGGTAGCCTTGCCTTCAAAATCCCCGACTGATCACCTGCACTTCAATCTTTCTCACAGGGTTGAGTAAACCCGATTCAGGATTTAGTCTTTAAATGGAGAAACTGCAGAGTGAGGAGCATTCTTTTGCTCTTCAAGCTTCGCTTTGAAGGGGTCGGTGCCTGGAACGAACGTGTTTTGCGAACTCGGTGCCAGTGGAGTTGATGTTGCCTTGCCTTCGAGAAAGGCTTTGAAGGGGTCTTTTTGAATTGAGTTGGGTGGGAGTGCTGTTTCGTTTTGCATGACTTCTGAGGTCTTTGGCAAGCTCGAAGCAGGGTCAGTGCTAGATCCTGAGCCCTGGGTTACGTCATGCTTAGAGGGGTGGGGTGGCAGGTTCGCGTTGAGCAAGTCACGGCCAAGAAACATCAACCCCGCACAAACAAGGAGGACACCAATGAGAAGAACTTTTTTTCTATTGATCATGCTTTGATTTTTATGCGTTACAAATGGACCAGTTCTAAATTTTCCCGGGAACTTTTCCGCCGCTGTACGATAAAAGGTTCGTCGTTTTGACTTGTTATGGATTTTGACCTATTTTTTTATCCTTGGCCAATATTCATTTAAACTAGGTGATCAAAATTCAATCTATCACCACAAATGATCATCACAAAAAGATTTTTAATTTATATTTTTAGTTTTTTTATTTTTTTAATGTCCCAAGGGTGCTCAACCCTTGATGTAAATAAAAATGTAGCTGAATATAAACCTGTAAGAGGGCAGGCGGGTAAAGATGTGATGTGGATTGCTACAACTCAAGAGCTTGTAGACAAAATGCTTGATATGGCCAATGTTACAGGCAAAGATGTTTTATATGACCTGGGTTCAGGCGATGGAATTGTCCCTATCACAGCAGCCAAGCGATTCAATGCGCAATCGATAGGAATTGAGTTCAATCCCAAATTGGCTGACTATGCCAGGGCGAAAGTTACTCAGGAGAATTTAAAAGATAAAGTGACTATCATTACTGGAGATATATTTAAAGAGGACTTTAGCAATGCAACGGTTGTCTTTATGTACTTGCTACCTGAATTGAATCTTGAGCTCAGGCCCAAGCTTTTGAGTATGAAGCCAGGAACTAGAATAGTTTCTCATTATTTTGATATGAGTGATTGGTATCCTGATCAAACCATCAAAACTTACAATGATGTCGCCTATTTATGGATTATTCCAGCCAAAATTGCTGGTAAATGGGAATTTTTAAATCTAGAGACAAAACAACGCTTTGTGGTTGAAGTGGATCAAATTTTTCAGAAAATTGGTGGGACTGTAACCATTGATGGTGTGACACAGCCTTTGCTGAACCCTCAATTAAATGCAGATCAGTTTAGCTTTTTCTATCAAGTTTCAAGTCTTGGTCTGGTCAGTATTTCATTGAAAGTTAAAGACAATCAAATGCAAGGTATTCAGAAGTTTTTAGAGCAAGAAAATTCCTTTGAAGCCAGGCGCTTAAAGTGAACGTTATGTTTGAGTGATTGTTGAATTATTTTTTTAAAAATGCCGTATCATTTTTTTATGATTTGTGTTCTCTTTCATTTGAAGTATGAAAAGCGCAATTAAGCCGCTCAATAATAAAAACAAAGATATGTGGACGGCATTTTGGCTGATTGCATAACCTAAGCTAGACCAAGTTAGGTAAGCGCAGGCGATACTAAATAAAGCTGGTGTGATTGGGTAGAGTGGCACCTTAAAGGGCCTCACTCTATGTGGATCGCGTTGACGAAGCAAAAACAAAGACAAACCAACTAAGCAAAGAAACCCCCAAAAGACTGGAGCGGTGAACTCCACCATGGCTGTAAAGCCATCAGCCTCTTGTGTACCCAACACAATTAATCCTAGGCTGATCAAGGCTTGTAGCAAGTAGGCACGAGTCGGACTTCCACTTTCGCTTTTCCATTGACCCAGTGGGCCAAGGGTTAACCAATCTCGAGCCATTGCAAAACTAGAACGAGCACCAACAACCATGGTCGCGTTGATGCTGGTCAGTGCAGCAATGGCAATAAACAATGCCAATGCCTTTTGAGCCCAAGAGCCAAAAGAAATACCAACAATATCAGCTGCAGCGGTTCTTGTATTTGATAATCCGCCAAGTCCTAAGCCATACAACAATGCCACATTCACCAACAAGTAAATTGCTGTAAGTATTCCCATACTTATCAAAATAACACGTACCATTGTTCCGCTACCGCCTCTGAGCTCAGCGGAAACATACGCGGATTCGTTCCAACCACCAAAGGTAAGTAATACGAAAACCAAACCTAGGCCCAGATCAGGCCACGAGGGATGAACGCTAAAATACAGACTAGGCGATAAAGTGGTGGCTAATGGAGATGCAAAACCTGCGGCAATGACTGCGACCAGTCCTAGGATTTCGAAAACTGTTAACAGCATTTGTAAGCGGGCTGAGGTTTTTAAACCATAAATATTAACAAGAGTAAGTGAGACAACAATAGCACATGCCCAAGCAGCGTTTGAATGCTCGCCAAGAGGCCAAAATTTTGTAAAGTAATCTCCAAAAACAAAAGATAGCAAAGCAATAGAGCCTGGATTGATAATCACTGCTCTTGACCAAGCGTACAAAAAAGAAGTACGTCGACCAAAAGCACAATGAATAAAATGATAGTCCCCTCCAACATGAGGGTAAGCTGTACAAAGCTCGGCATAACACAGCGCGCCAAGGAGCGAAACCACTGCGCCAACTATCCAGATGACGAGGATCCAACCCACATCGCCAGAAATGCTTGCCACCATTGACGGTGTTTTAAATATTCCTGCGCCTATAACAATGCCCACAATCAGTGCCACTGCTCCAACTGGGCCGAGTAGACTTTGAGGTTGAGAGGGTTCTATGGGTTTGATATCCATGCTGAAAATAAAGTTGGTCTAGCTCACTCTGAACAAAGAAAGGAATTTGACTGAATAAAAAAATAGGGTAGTTTGGGTGATGGCCAATGTAAGTCTGTCACTTTATCTGATGCGATATCAAAAACAATCGATCAACTGTTGGGTGATGAAACTACTGAATGAAGCTCATGGTTTTGATCTTCAACTTACCCTTTAAAGGGGTCTGTGCCTGCAGCAAATGATATCTCATGGCTAGAACTATTTTTGATCTTAGGGGTGTAGAGGCGTCTTGCTTTTTTTTGAAAGTAGTGTCCACTCGTTATTGTCCCTATTATAAAAACTTTTCACTGTTGATCATGAGCCTATTGCTCTAATGGAAAGACTCTAAGCTTCACCTTACAGGGTATTTCTATCTGGTCTATCCATATGGCCAGCAAAGTGAGTTATTGAAGCCATTGAGTTGAAGAAAGTTAGGATGCTTTTAATTGGAAATTTATCCTAGCTTCATTTTTTACGTACCTTCATGACTTTTATTGAGCCAGTGACTTTGAAGTTCATAGTACATGGCTAGATCTGAAAGCGGTTTGACCCATTCTGAGGAGATGTAGATTTTTACCCAATTTCTTATCTGCGTGCTACAATCTGTTCCGAGCGCGGCTGTAGCTCAGTTGGATAGAGTACTTGGCTACGAACCAAGGGGTCGTGGG
>JBAXNB010000003.1:0-41304 GCA_037134015.1 Betaproteobacteria bacterium
GAACATGTGACTTCCACCGTGTGAAGGTGGCACTCTACCGCTGAGTTAATCGCCCCAAATGTAATTATATGCCTTGAAAAAGGGATTTTATTGTAACTTGTTCAAACGGATTGAAGAAGTCTCCAAACACTTTGACCCTGACTTGATTTGTCAATCTGTAACAAAATATCTTCATGCTTTTGAAGTTCATCGTCAGTTGCAAAGATCACTGGTAAGTCAATGCTTGTGAAATCGATGTTTTTTGTCTTCTCTTGCGCCGAGTCTGACTGATCAACTTCAATAAGAAGCGCATCTTGACCGCGTGTCATGTTGATATACACATCGGCCAACAATTCAGCATCCAACAACGCACCGTGTAGTGTTCGACCCGAATTGTCCACTTCTAGTCGATCACACAATGCATCCAAAGAGTTTCGCTTTCCAGGATAAATTTCTTTCGCCATGGACAGGGTGTCAATTACTCCAGTCACGTATTGCGAAAGACTTTTGAGGGACAGCCTTTCTAACTCTTTGTTTAAAAATCCAACGTCAAAAGGTGCATTGTGAATAATGACTTGTGCATTATTTAAATAGGCCAACAATTCACTTGAAATTTGAGAAAATTTGGGCTTGTCCTTTAAAAATTCGTTACTGATTCCATGAACTTTGAGCGCTTCTTCGTGACTATCTCTTTCGGGATTGATATAAAAATGAAGGTTGTTACCTGTCAATTTTCTATTGATCAATTCAACGCACCCAATTTCTAAAATTCTGTCTCCATTTTCTGGAGACAATCCTGTCGTCTCCGTATCCAAAACGACTTGTCTCACGCAGTCACTCCTAATGGTTGGTTGTACATTTCAAACATGCCTTCAATGCAACTCTTTGGCGTGATTGATGGTGTACTTGGGGATTTCAATCAGAAGTTCTTTTTGACCCACCATCGCCTGGCAACTCAATCTTGAGAAGGGTGACAACCCCCAAGCCCGGTCAAGCAGATCGTCCTCAGTTTCGTCTATTTCATTGAGGCTATCAAAACCTTCTTTCACAATCACATGACAAGTTGTACATGCGCAGCTCTTATCACAAGCATGCTCAATGTTGATATGGTGATCCAACAAAACATCACAAATCGTGTCTCCAGGCAAAGCCATGATTTCCTTACCCTCAGGGCAGTACTCTGCATGGGGTAAGATTTTAATTTTCACCATCATATATCCTCAATGTGTTTACCAGACAAGGCCAGACTGATACCTTGGTTCATCCTTTTGGCAGCAAATGACTCGGTGGCGTGGGCCAGTCGTTTCACGCCCTCTTCAATGTTTTGAACCGAGTCGGTGGTCTTGATATCCAAAAGAGATTGCATCAACGTCTGGATTTCTTCAAGCTCTGAATCACTCAGTAAATGTGCATCTTCTTTCAATGCGCTTTGTGTTGCCTGGTGGAGGCGCTCTGCATCAAGCCTGGCTTCCGCCAAAGACCTTGCAAGCATGTCCTCTTGCGCTGTTTCAAAGCCTTCTTTCAACATGCTCGTGATTTGCTCATCGCTCAGGCCATAGCTAGGCTTGACCACAATATGGGACTCAACTTGTGTGCTGGTCTCTTGCGCACTCACGCTCAGTAAGCCGTCGGTGTCCACTGTAAAGGTCACCCTGATTTTTGCCCCTCCAGCTGCCATTGGCGGAATTCCTCTGAGTTCAAACCGAGCCAAACTACGACAATCTTTGACCAGGTCGCGCTCGCCTTGAACCACATGCAGGGCGAGCGCCGTTTGTCCATCTTTGAAGGTGGTAAAGTCTTGCGCCATCGCTACAGGAACAGTTTGATTGCGTGGAATGATTCTCTCCACCAAGCCGCCCATGGTTTCAATGCCCAATGACAGTGGAATCACATCCAAGAGCAACAAGTCCCCATCTGGGTTGTTGCCCGCCAGTTGATTGGCTTGGATGGCGGCACCCAATGCAACCACCTCATCTGGATTCAAGTTGTTCAAGGGTTCTGACTGAAACCAGTCTTGAACATGGCGCTGAATTTGGGGCATGCGACTTGATCCGCCCACCATGACCACACCCTTGATATCTTGGACCTTCAATTGAGCATCTGTAAGTGCTTGCTTGACACAAGCCCAGGTCTTCAAGGTCAAGGCTTTGCTCGCCTCTTCAAACTCCTCTCTACTGACTTGGACTGACAAGACACCCAGCGATAAGGAGGCCAAGAATTCAACATTTGAATCCTTACTCAAAGCTTCCTTGGCAAGTCTGGCAGCCCTCAAGACCAAGGACTTGTCCTCGGCCGAATTGAGAACCCAACCCTTTTTGGCCAAAACCCACTGAGACAAGCATTGATCGTAATCATCTCCCCCCAAGGCTGAGTCACCGCCCGTGGACAAAACCTCAAACACTCCTTGACTTAAGCGCAAAATAGATATGTCAAATGTGCCACCGCCAAGGTCATAGACGGCATAAATCCCTTGGGAACCTTGATCTAAGCCATAGGCTATCGCCGCTGCAGTGGGTTCATTGATCAAGCGCAAAACGTTCAAGCCGGCCAACTTCGCCGCATCCTTGGTGGCCTGTCTTTGAGCATCATCAAAGTAGGCGGGGACAGTGATGACAGCACCATAAATATCATCATCAAAGGTTTCTTCGGCCCGTTGTCTCAAAGTCGCTAAAATTTCTGCACTGACTTGCACAGGCGTCTTAGGGCCCTCCAATGTATCAATACACACCATCCCAGGCGACTCAATCAAATCAAAGGGCAATTGATCAATGTGTTCAAGGTCTGAAAGCTCACGCCCCATCAAACGTTTGACAGAAGCAATGGTATTTTTGGGATCAAGGGCTTGACTGAGCAATGCCTCATGTCCAATCGATCTACGAGAGTTTGGTAAATACCTCACCACCGATGGCAATAAATAACGGCCTTGTTGATCGGGCAAACACTCAGGCACGCCGTTCCTGACACTTGCCACCAAAGAGTGCGTTGTGCCCAAATCAATTCCAATGGCAATGCGCCGTTGATGAGGGTCAGGCGCTTGCCCTGGTTCTGAAATTTGAAGTAAAGCCATGATCAATGAGATGCAAAAGGTGAGGGTACGCTGGGCACAGCCAAGAATGATACATCGCTTGACGCGACACGTGTAAAGGCTTGAGAAGCCATGCAAGAGAGGTTCACGCCGTTATGGATTCACCTCGCTCATTTGCGCCATACGCTTTTGAATGTCTTGTAAAAATCGATCCAAGAACATCCACGCACGGACCTCTTGAGCTGCCATTTGGGGCTGTGCGCTGCTGAGCCCATCAAGGCAGCGGGAACACTGCGACTGTCTTTGAGCGATCGCCCCTTGCACCAAGGACTCCAAACGTTCGAAATCTTCTACACTGTGTGCGTCCTCTAGGCTTTCCCTGAGCGTCATTTGCTCCATCAAAAACGCCTCCGGCATGGCGGTGTTGTTCTCCGCCTGGATGGGAGCGCCAAGGAGCTCGCACAGATAGGCGGCTCGAGAAAGTGGAGTTTTTAATCTCCTATAGGCCTCGTTGATCCGGCTAGACCATTGCATGGCCACTCTTTGCGCCGATGCCCCAGCCATGGAGAATTTATCAGGATGCACTTGTTTTTGCATCTCCTTCCATCGGCGCTCAAGGTCTTGCACATCAACAGAAAAAGCCTTGGGTAACCTGAACAGTGAGAAATCATCCTGAGTCAAAGGACTTGAGGTATCAAGAGGCATCTCGCTCATAACAACGTCACTTGGACCTTAGACTCTAAAGGATTCGCCACAGCCGCATCGGTCGCGCTCGTTGGGGTTGTTGAATTTAAAGCCCTCGTTCAAGCCTTCTTTGACAAAATCCAACTGAGTTCCATCTAAATAGGCCAAGCTTTTGGGATCAATCAGAACCTTCACACCCTGATCTTCAAAAACAATGTCCTCATCACTCAAATCGTCCACGTACTCCAACTTGTAAGCCAACCCAGAACAGCCGGTTGTCTTCACACCCAAACGAACACCTACGCCATGTCCTCTTTTGCTGATGTAGCGGCTTACATGCCGTGCTGCGGATTCAGTCAGTGTCACTGCCATAAAAATATCTCGATGAAGTTTTTTTGAAGGTTGGAGGAATCAAGCCACCGTGAGGTGTTTTTTCTTGTAATCGTCCACAGCCGCCTTGATGGCATCTTCAGCCAAGATGGAACAATGAATCTTCACGGGCGGCAAAGCCAATTCTTCAGCAATTTGGCTGTTCTTCAAGGACGCTGCCTCATCCAGCGTCTTACCTTTGACCCACTCGGTCACCAAAGATGAGGAAGCAATTGCGGACCCACATCCATAGGTCTTGAATCTTGCATCTTCAATCACGCCTGTTTGGGGGTTGACCTTGATTTGAAGCTTCATCACGTCACCACATGCGGGAGCCCCCACCATACCCGTTCCCACCGTATCGTCGCCTTTTTCAAACGAGCCCACGTTTCTGGGGTTTTCATAATGATCAATCACTTTTTCGCTGTATGCCATTTTTATTTCTCCAGTTGCTGAGGCCTCAATGAGCGGCCCATTTAATCGTACTTAAATCAATGCCATCTTTGTACATTTCCCAAAGAGGGCTCAATTCTCTTAATTTATTGACATTCAAACGAATCGTCTCAACAGCAAAGTCGATCTCCTCGATGGTCGAAAAACGACCCGAGGTGATCCTTAAGCTGCTGTGAGCCAACTCATCGCTTCTTCCTAAAGCGCGCAAGACGTAACTGGGCTCAAGCGAGGCCGACGTGCAGGCAGAGCCGGAAGAAACAGCCAAACCTTTGATACCCATGATCAAAGATTCACCCTCAACAAAGTTAAAGCTGATGTTGAGATTGTGGGGTACACGCTTTTGAAGGTGTCCGTTGACAAAAACTTGTTCAAGATCTGTCAAGCCTGCAAGCAACCTTTGTTGAAACTCAAAGGCTTTTTTGTTGTCTTGCGCCATCTCCAACTTTGCCAAACGAAAAGCCTCTCCCATTCCAACGATTTGGTGTGTAGGCAAAGTCCCACTTCTCATGCCCCGCTCATGGCCGCCGCCATGAATTTGCGCCTCTAAACGAATCCTGGGCTTTCTTCTGACGTAAAGCGCACCAATGCCCTTGGGGCCATAGGTTTTGTGAGAGGCCAAACTCATCAAGTCAATGGGTAAAACGTTCAAATCGATGTCCACTTTTCCCGTGGCTTGGGCCGCATCCACATGAAAGATCACGCCCTTTTCACGGCAAATGGATCCAAGCGCAGACATGTCTTGAATGACCCCGATTTCATTGTTCACAAGCATGACGCTTGCCAAAATGGTGTCGGGACGAATGGCATCTTTGAAAACATCAAGATCCAGCATGCCATCGGCTTGGACATCCAAATAAGTCACTTCAAAGCCATGCCGCTCTAGTTCTCGCATGGTGTCTAAAACCGCCTTGTGTTCAGTTTTGACCGTGATCAGATGCTTGCCCTTGGAGGCATAGAAGTTGGCCGCACCCTTGAGTGCCAAATTGTTGGACTCTGTGGCACCTGAGGTCCAAACAATTTCCCTCGGATCAGCACCGATGAGATGGGCAACATCTTTGCGAGCGTTTTCAACCGCCTCTTCAGCCTCCCAACCCCAAGCGTGGCTTCTTGATGCCGGGTTGCCAAAGTGCTCTCGCAGCCAAGGAATCATTGCGTCTACAACTCTTGGGTCCACTGGATTGGTGGAGCTGTAGTCCATGTAAATGGGGAAATGAGGTGTCATGAACAAATACCGATCAAAATTTATAACGTTGACGTGTCAATTTTTTGCAAACACATTGCCTAAAGCAAAGACAGAATTGGGTGCATTGACGCGAATGGGCTTTAGAACAGGAGCGGCAGAAATTGCACGCTTCATGTTGGGTTTGTTTTCAATTTGAACACCCTTGGCCAATTGATCTTCGACCAATTTGTGCAGCGTCACAGAATCCAAAAACTCAACCATTCGCTGATTCAAGGAGGACCACAACTCATGGGTCATGCAACGACCCGCCTCACCTAGGCAGTTTTCCTTACCCCCACAGTGGGTCGCATCGATGGGTTCATCGACAGACACGATGATGTCGGCCACAGTGATGTCTTGGGGCTTCTTACCCAAGGTGTAACCGCCACCCGGTCCGCGCGTGGACTCGACAAGATCGTGGCGCCTTAACTTGCCAAAAAGTTGTTCGAGGTAAGACAAGGAAATCTGTTGTCTTTGACTGATTGCAGCCAAGGTGACGGGACCTGTGTTCTGTCTCAAAGCCAAATCAATCATGGCGGTGACCGCAAATCGACCTTTGGTGGTTAATCTCATAAACATGCTCCTTTTTAGGATCAGGGTCCAATTAAGAGAACAATTCTCTTTCTCGACTAGAAAAGTCAAGTTTAACATAAGACCCATCAAATTGCTCGGGTACTCTTGCGCACACCCTTTTCCCTGAAAGGTTTAATGAAAAAAAATTCAAATAATTACAGGCTTTGAAAGGCTCATAATGTAAGTAAGTACAAACTTATAGGATTCACGCCTTTCTCAACAAAGACACCACATTGTCGTGACCGGGTCCACCAAAGGCCTGCTCTCGCAGCAATGCGAGTTGGTCCCTGACTTGAGCTGCACGCTCGAAGTCCAAGTTCTTGGCGTGCTCCATCATCAATTTCTCAAGGCGTTTGATTTCCCTTGAAATATCTTTCTCACTCATGTCCTCCATCTTGATGCGCTGCATTTCAAGTCGCTCAAGCTCTTTGCCAGCCTTCTCGCTGTAAACACCATCAATCAAATCGCGCACACGTTTGACGATCGACTTGGGGGTGATGCCATGCAAGGTGTTGTGCTCAATTTGCTTGGATCTTCTTCTTTGCGTCTCGCTGATGGCTTTTTCCATGGATTTGGTGATCACGTCGGCATACAAAATGGCACATCCATTTTGATTCCTCGCAGCTCTGCCAATTGTTTGGATCAAGCTGCGCTCTGACCTTAAGAAGCCTTCTTTGTCCGCATCCAAAATAGCCACCAAAGAAACCTCTGGCAAGTCAATGCCCTCTCTGAGTAAATTGATTCCAACCAACACATCAAAAGCTCCCAGGCGCAAATCGCGCAAAATCTCTACACGCTCCACCGTATCGATATCGCTGTGCAAATAGCGAACTTTCACGCCGTTGTCACTCAAATAGTCGGTGAGTTGTTCGGCCATGCGCTTGGTCAAGGTGGTGATCAAAACCCGCTCTTGCTTCTCCACTCTCACCCTGATCTCTTGCAGCACATCATCGACTTGATGGGTCGCGGGCCTGACCTCTACATTGGGATCAACCAGCCCCGTGGGCCGAACAAGTTGCTCCACCACTTGACCGGCATGTGTTTTTTCATAGTCAGCAGGTGTCGCTGAAACAAACACCACTTGTCGCATCCTTTTCTCAAACTCTTCCAACTTCAAGGGGCGATTGTCCAAGGCACTGGGCAAGCGAAAGCCATACTCCACCAGGGTTGTTTTCCTGGCCCTGTCTCCGTTGTACATCCCTCCGAACTGCCCCATCAAGACGTGACTTTCGTCCAAAAACATCAATGCATTTTTGGGCAAATAATCGGTAAGGGTACTGGGAGGTTGGCCTGGCTCAGCCCCTGAGAGGTGGCGCGTGTAGTTTTCAATGCCCTTGCAGTGTCCAACTTCACTGAGCATCTCTAGATCAAAACGCGTGCGTTGCTCTAGGCGTTGCGCTTCAACCAGTTTGCCATCACCTAAAAACTGCTTGACCCGCTCATTCAATTCGACCTTGATGGTTTCGACCGCCGCCAACACCCGGTCCCTAGGCGTGACATAGTGACTAGAAGGATAAATGGTGAAGCGAGGGATCTTCTGTTTTACACGACCCGTCAAAGGATCAAAGAGCTGCAAACTCTCAAGTTCATCGTCAAACAACTCCAAACGCACGGCCAACTCACTGTGCTCGGCAGGAAAGACATCCACCGTGTCGCCCCTGACTCTAAAGCAACCCCTAGAAAAATCTTGATCGTTTCTGGCGTATTGCATCCGAACCAACTGAGCAATGACATCGCGCTGGGAGACCTTGTCACCGCTCCTGAGGGTCATGACCATGCGGTGGTAGCTCTCTGGCTCCCCGATACCATAAATGGCGGAAACGGTTGCAACCACAATCACATCTTGTCGCTCCAAAATACTTTTGGTGCAAGACAATCTCATTTGCTCAATATGCTCATTGATGGCACTGTCTTTTTCTATGAACAAGTCGCGCTGAGGCACATAGGCCTCAGGCTGGTAGTAGTCGTAATAGCTGACAAAGTATTCGACCGCATTCTTTGGAAAGAACTCTCTGAACTCACTGTACAACTGCGCTGCCAATGTTTTATTGGGCGCAAAAATGATGGCTGGGCGACCCATCTGTGCAATCACATTGGCCATGGTAAAAGTTTTACCCGAGCCGGTGACGCCAAGCAAGGTCTGGAAAGACTCCCCATCCCTCAAGCCTTCGACCAATTTTTCAATGGCCTGCGGTTGGTCTCCAGCTGGTGCATAAGGCTGATACAACTCAAAGGGTGAGTTCGGATACGTTTTAAATTCACCCTCGACTTGGTGCTCACTGCTTTCAACAACTCTGGTCATATAAACTTTCAAACTTCGCGAATTGAACACACCCAAGCACATTTAAGCCCAACGTTTGGGCCTTTGATCCCATGAAAAAACAATAAAAATTCCCTGCGCCAAAGGAAATCTTTCAGTCCCATGATTAAAATATCAGGCGAACCCTATAGCCTACATGAAATTTGGGCTTTCTTCATCCATTTGTAGCGATCGACCTCACTTAAGGACACAAGATGTCAATGTTTACCTCTGTCTCCATGGCCCCCAGAGACCCTATTTTGGGCTTGAATGAAGAATTTGCATCCAGTCAACACCCCAACAAGGTCAACCTTGGCGTTGGCGTTTATTTTGATGACAATGGAAAACTTCCCCTCTTGCAATGTGTTCAAGAAGCTGAGAAGAAACTCATGTCCACCCCCTCTGCCAGAGGATACCTGCCCATCGACGGCATTGTGGCTTATGACAATGCCGTCAAGTCCTTGGTCTTTGGCGCCAATTCCCAAGCCGTTCAAAGTGCCCGAGTGGCAACGGTTCAAGGCCTTGGTGGTACGGGAGGCTTAAAAATTGGCGCAGATTTTCTTAAAAAATTGCTCCCCCATGCGAAAGTCTTGATCAGCGACCCCAGCTGGGAAAATCATCGCGCTTTGTTCACACAGGCCGGCTTTGAGGTTGACACCTATGGGTACTACGATGCCAATCAAAGAGGCATCGACTTTGGAGCCATGATCCATAGCCTCGAGCAAGCTGCGCCCGCCACCATCGTCGTTTTGCATGCCTGCTGTCACAACCCAACGGGGTACGACATCACCTCAGAGCAATGGGGGAAAGTCATTGACACCATCAAACGCAAAAACCTCACTGCTTTTCTGGACATGGCCTACCAAGGTTTCGGTCAAGGCATTGAAGAGGACGGTGCCATTGTCGGGCGCTTTGTTCAAGCGGGACTCAATTTCTTGGTCTCAACATCCTTTTCCAAGAGCTTTAGTTTGTATGGCGAGCGCGTAGGCGCACTGTCTGTATTGTGTGAAGACGCCCAAGAAGCTCAACGTGTGCTCTCACAACTCAAAATCATGATTCGCACCAACTACTCCAACCCACCTATTCACGGCGGTGCGGTCGTAGCTGAGGTGCTCAACACACCTGCATTGAGGCAAATTTGGGAAAAAGAACTGGCAGAGATGCGCGTTCGCATCAAGTCAATGCGCCAAAAGCTGGTGGATGGGCTCAAAGCGGCCGGTGTCAAGACGGACATGAGCTTTATCACCGAACAAGTGGGCATGTTCAGTTATTCCGGTTTGAGCAAAGAGCAAATGGTTCGATTGCGCAATGAATTTGGTGTGTTTGGCACCGACTCCGGCCGCATGTGTGTGGCTGCCTTGAACAGCAAAAACATCGACCACGTTTGTAAAAGCATTGCAAACGTGCTCTCTTGAAACCTGGGCTGCGCCTAGGGAGCTGGGGCATCCCATAGGCATGATCTCATCGAAATCGATGCGTACTGGTATTGGTCATTGAAAAAACTCAATCGATCCTCGACTTGACTTGCTGCCAGGGCGTACAAGACGGGCAGGTAATGGTCGGGGTTTGGATGCGCCAATTTGAACAACTTCAAGGTTTCACTGCTCACACCTTTCATGCACAAGGCATCGCTGTCTCTTTGAACCATGCTTTGCGCCACCCAGTCATCAAATTGTCCAGCCCAGTCGTAAGCCTGGCTATCGGGCGCTGATCGCTGCATGGCAGACAAGTTATGCACCGTGTTGCCACTGGCGAGAACCAACACGCCCTCGTCCCTCAGCGCATTCAATTGAGCACCCAAAGCGACGTGCTGCTCAAGCGTGGCCAAGACGTCCAAGCTCAACTGAACCACAGGAACATCTCCCAAGGGAAACATGGGCTTTAAAACTGACCATGTGCCGTGGTCCAAGCCCCAGTTGTGCTCATCCAACTCCAAAGGTAGGGGCTTGCTGGCTTGCTTGAAACGTTTGGCCAAGGCCTTGGCCGCCAACGGGTCTCCATCGACGGGATACTGCTGATCAAACAACTCTTGTGGAAACCCCCCAAAATCGTGAATGGTTTTGGGTCTTGACATGGCTGTCACTGAAGTGCCATGTGTGCACCAGTGTGCGGAAATGCACAAAATCAATTGAGGCTTGGCCCATCGCTTGTGCTCCCCAAAATAGGCCCCAATGCGCTGCCACTCGGTTTTGAAGGGGGTCTCCATGATGACATTCATGGGACTGCCGTGGCCTACAAACATGACAGGTTGTCTGTTCGAAGGAGCTTTCACATTGTCAGGGAAGGGGTAAGTGTGGCTAATTGTCACGATAAATCTCTTTTCCAATGTGAATTAAAGGTTATTCATGCATATTGGAGTCTAGCCCCCAATTTTCAAGGGCGGCAACTGTTATATTCTCCTTAATAAAAAATTAGGGGTTAACGCGCATGTTGTACCAAGTTTATGAAACTCAACGCTCATTGTTTGAGCCGTTTGCAGAGTTTGCTCACGCGGCAGCAAAGCTTTACAACAACCCGATCTCACCGTTTTCGCAATCGGGCATGGCCCAAAGAATATCGGCCACCTACGATCTCATTTATCGTTTGGGCAAAGATTACGAAAAGCCTACATTTGGCATTCAAAGTGTGAAAGTCCAAGGCGCGGACGTTGCCATTCAAGAACAAGTTGAAATCAACAAACCCTTTTGTGATCTCATTCGATTCAAGCGCTATACCAGCGAGATTGAGGCCCTTAAGCACCTCAAGCAACAACCCGTGGTCTTGGTCGTTGCACCTCTGTCTGGCCACTATGCCACTTTGCTCAGAGACACGGTCAAAAATTTATTGTCTGACCACAAGGTCTACATCACGGACTGGAAAAATGCTCGCTTGGTTCCTCTGTCCGAGGGCGAGTTCCATCTGGACGACTATGTGAACTACGTCCAAGAGTTCATCCAACACCTGCAAAAGCAGTATGGCAATTGTCACGTCATCAGTGTGTGCCAACCCACAGTTCCTGTCTTGGCTGCGGTCTCCTTGATGGCCACGAGGGGCGAACTCACACCTTACTCCATGACCATGATGGGTGGGCCCATCGATGCCTCTCGCTCGCCCACTGCGGTCAACAACTTGGCCATGAACAAGAGCTTCAGTTGGTTTGAAAACAATGTGATCTTCCGAGTGCCCTTGAATTTCCCAGGAGCTGGTCGACGTGTCTACCCGGGCTTTTTGCAACATGCTGGATTTGTGGCCATGAATCCTGAGCGTCACTTGAAAAGCCACTACGACTTCTTCAAAGATTTGATCAAAGGCGACAACTCCAGCGCCGACAACCACCGCACGTTTTACAACGAATACAATGCGGTTCTTGATATGGATGCGGCTTATTATTTAGAAACCATCCAAGTTGTTTTCCAAGACATGCGTTTGGTCAAAGGGACATGGGACGTCAAGTCCACAGATGGACAAGTGGAGCGAGTGCGTCCACAAGACATCAAAAACACAGCCCTCTTGACCATTGAAGGCGAGCTCGATGACATCTCTGGATCTGGACAAACACAAGCGGCACAGGGCTTGTGCACTGGCATTTTGCCTTCACAATACAGGCACTTGGAAGTCCCTGGCGCAGGGCATTATGGAATCTTCAGCGGGCGTCGTTGGAGAGAGGTCGTTTACCCCACGGTCAAAGATTTCATCCTTGCTCATCAACCTTCTTTGTCTGAAAGCATGAAAGCCAAGCAACCCAAAACGTCAAGCTTGAAAAATACATCAAAAAAAGCAGGCCCCCGCGCTTTGCCCATCAAAGCCAAAGCCACGGCAAAACGAATCAGCAAAAAAGCCCCGACGGCTTGAACCGCACCACGGTCGATCACCAGAAATGGTTGAACCTTTGGCTTTGAATTCAATGATTTCAACAGACCCAAAAACGCTCGCTCAAGGCATCTTGAAGCTATTGCCTCAAACGCAGTGCCAAAGATGTGGCTTTGAGGACTGTGAGTCCTACGCCAACAGCATCGCCTTTGACAAGACCCCGATCAATCAATGTCCGCCAGGCGGGCAAGAGGGCATCGAACGCTTGGCCCAGTTCACCCAACTCGCGCCCCAGTCGCTCAACCCAGAATTTGGCACAGAGGGCAGTCGCAAAATGGCCTTCATCGATGAGCAGTGGTGCATTGGTTGCACGCTGTGCTTAGATGCATGCCCAACCGATGCGATCATTGGAACACACAAAAGCATGCACACCGTCATAGAGTCCTTTTGCACAGGTTGTGAATTGTGTGTGCCGGTCTGCCCCATCGATTGCATCGAACTTGAAGAGGCCACACCCCAGCAAACTGGTTGGTCGGCATGGTCAATGGATCAAGCCTCACAGGCTCAATCGCGCTACGAAAAGCACAAAGCACGACAAGACAACAAAGCCCTTAAAGGCCCTAAAACCCATACCCAAGCCAAACGCCTGCATGCACTCCACGAGCAAGCACCAGGCCAAAATGCTCTAACGTCTCAACCCGGCGCACCTCTTAGCGAAACCCTCGGCCCAATTGACAAAGCAGCCTTGCTTCAAAAAGCACTCAACCGCGTTCAAGCGCGAAAAAGTTGAAAATTTTTAGCGCAAACACCTACCGCTCAAACCATTTGTAATACCCAAACAAAATGGATTTCAAACGAACCAAGTTGCTTGCATCGTTGGGGTAAATGTAGCTCAACACATAATGATCGGGCCTGAGGATCACCCCACAGGCCTTGGCACTGTCCAGCACCTTTTGAAGATGCCCGTCCTTGTCTCTGTAGCATTGGCTTTGCTCATGGGGTCTTAAAAAGTCTTCGTCTTTCCTCAGAACTTTGATGACCTTCAAATCCAAGCCAGCTGGCCAATCCATGTCCTTGGCATCCCACCAAACCAGTGCAGCAAATCGCGATCCAAGGACGCTGTCCATTTTTACAAGTTTTGAATCGACCGCCTCCAACTCAGGCTGGATCATCAACTGACCACTGGGGATCAACGCCTGTCCCTGGGCCTGCAAATCAAAAAACCCCTCAAAAAACCGTGGCTTGGGTTTGAATTTCAAGTTTAAAAAATAGTCCTTGACACCGGGTAGCCAACAAGCGACCTTCAGCAAAGTCTGGACGACGACGGCTGCAACAAGAGAGCGTGGCTGCATGACCACCCCAATCTTCAAAGCCATGCGAATGAGTGCCCAGGCATGGGGCTTTCTTTCAAGCTCATAAGTACCGAGCAAGGCAGGATGGGCATGTCCATTGACAACATCCGACAACTTCCAGGCCAAATTGGTCGCATCCCTCACCCCAGAATTCATGCCCTGACCGGCAAAGGGTGGCGTTAAATGCGCCGCATCACCAGCCAAAAACACCCGCCCCTTGTGCCACTCTTTGGCCACGCGTGCGTGAAAGGTATAAACCACTTTGCGCATCAAGGTGAGTTTGGCATCGGCCTCATTTCTCGCCTTGATCCAAGCGCGGTAGATCTCCTCCCTGAGCACGGCTTCACTGTCTTCATGGTCAAAGAGCATGAACTCGTAGCGCACGGTCGCTTGCGGCCCAGGCAAACGAATTGCAGGCCTCTTGGGGTCACAGTACGTGCGAGTGTGCCTGAAGGGATCTTCTCGGCCAATCAAGTCGGCAATGAGCCACCTTTGCGCATGGGTTTGACCATCAAACGTGGTGCCCATTTGCTCACGAACCGTGCTTCGTGCGCCGTCTGCACCCACCAACCAATTGCAACGCAATTGGTCGATTTGTTGATCTCGCTCATAGTTCACTGTCAAGGCGTGCTCAAGCGGGGCGGAGGCATCAAGGCCAGAGGAAGAGTCCTCGACATAGGTCAAAATGCGAGCGGACATCAACACGTCTACATGGGGATAAACTTTCAGCCCTTCGAACAGGGTTTGAACCAACTGTTGCTGACGAAATGCGTTTCTTTTGGGATGACCATAGTCTTGTAGGCTTGGTTCAACTTTGGCAAAGAGGGTCTGAAGCCAAGAATAATAATGCACACCATAGGCGTGTGTGATGAGAGGTGCCATGCGCTCGAGTTGGAGTGCATCGGCCAATGAACGCAAGCTTTCATCATCAATGCTGACCGCCCTGGCCTCGTCCACGACCTCAGGCAATTGATCCATCAAACACACCCTGACACCTTGCTTGGCAAGCAAGTGGGTGAGCAACAAACCCGTAGGCCCAGCACCAACCACCAATACATCAGCAAATCTGCTAGCGGTCTTGTGTGTTGGTTGTGAAAGATCGGAGGTCATGAATTTGAATGAAAGGCCTGTGACTTACAAAGCTACTGTACCACTTGCATCCAATACCCGAGAAAAAGCCAAAATGACTTCCTCAGGCGCTTGCACCAACTCAATGAGCACGCCCTCGCCACTCATGGGAAACTCCTCATTGCCTTTGGGGTGGATGAAACAAACATCAAAGCCAGCAGCCCCTTGTCGAATGCCGCCAGGGGCAAACCTCATCCCGTGCTCGGTCAGCCACTTGACACACAAAGGCAAATCATCCACCCATAGACCGATGTGGTTCAAGGGGGGAAGATGCACCTGGGGCTTCTTGTCTGGATCCAAGGGTTGCATCAAATCAAGCTCGACTTGGGTCGCCCCAACACCGAGTTGACAGATGTCCTCAGCCACATTTTCACTGGAGCTTTCAAAGTGCCCCTTCAATGGTAGGCCCAACAAATCAACCCAAAGCGTCTTGAGCCGCTCTTTGTTCAAAGCACCCAACGCAATTTGTTGAAGACCCAAAACCCTAAAAGGGCGCGCTTGTGGTTCATTGATCATGCAAACTCCAAAATACATTGATCCACACTCAACGACTCTCCTACATGCGCATTGACCGACTTGACCACACCATCGCTAGCAGCCAATAAAACGTTCTCCATTTTCATCGCCTCAATGACCGCCAGTTTTTCACCGGCCAAGACCTTTTGACCCGTTGTGACATAAACTTGTGTAAGTAAGCCCGGCATGGGCGAGATCAAAAACTTTGACAAGTCAGGCGGGGCTTTGAGGGGCATCAAACGGTAAAGTTCCGCCGCTTTGTCTGACAACACCAAGCACTCTATCCTTGCTCCTCCATGCGAAATTTGCAGGGCCAAAGGATTGCGAGGAAGATGGCGATCGATTTGCGCCACAAAAGGCACGCCATTGAGCACGCCATGGATCACGATATCGTTCAAGTTGGAATCGCTTTGAATGACATATTGTTTTCCATTGACTTCGATCCCGGACTTCGAAGGCTGATCCAGCACATCCATGTATTTGACAGGGTGATAAAGAGGCTCCTGAGCTTGCTTTAGCTCGACCACCACCATCTCGCTGTCGAGTTGAATGTCATAGCCAGAGAGCTGGCCACTCATGCCCTTTGCTCGCGCTCGTGTTTTTCTTTGAACGAAGGCGGCCAAGGCAAGCAAAAAATCCGCATCCCGGTGCTCGACCATCTCAGATTTAAAGCCACTTGGGAAATGCTCGGCAATGAAGCCCGTGTTGAAGTCACCTGAGACAAATTTCGGGTGCGCCAAAAGTGCGGCTTGAAAAGGGATGTTGGTGTGAATACCTCGAACAACAAATGCGTTGAGCGCTTCGCGCATTTTCTCAATCGCTTGCAAGCGATCGGGGGCATGCACGATCAGTTTTGCAATCATCGAGTCATAGTGGACCGAGATTTCACCACCTTCGATCACGCCCGTATCGACTCGAACGCCAAAGCGTTCGTTGGGATGCGCTGCGCGCATGGAGGTCACGGGAGGCTTGAACCGGACCAACCTACCAGTAGAGGGTAGAAATTGTCTGAAAGGGTCTTCCGCATTGATGCGGCACTCCAAGGCCCAGCCCTCTTTTTTGACCTGCGCTTGCTCAAGGGTCAAATGTTCGCCAGCAGCGATTTTAATCATCCACTCAACCAAATCAATGCCCGTGATGGCCTCGGTGACAGGGTGTTCGACTTGAAGCCTTGTGTTCATTTCAAGGAAGTAAAAGCTCTGATCTCGACCCACCACAAACTCAACTGTACCGGCACTTTGGTATTGCACGGCTTTGGCAAGAGCAACGGCTTGCTCACCCATTGCCACACGAGTTTGCTCAGTGATGAAACTTGAGGGCGCCTCTTCAATCACCTTTTGATGCCGTCTTTGAATCGAACACTCTCGCTCGTTCAAGTAAATCAAATGTCCATGCGAGTCCCCCAAGACTTGAATTTCAATGTGCCTGGGGTCTTCAATGAATTTTTCAATAAAAATTCGATCGTCTCCAAAACTGTTACGCGCCTCGTTTTGACATGCAGTGAAACCTTCAAGGGCCTCTTGATCCGTGTACGCCACGCGCAGCCCCTTGCCGCCTCCACCAGCGGAGGCTTTGATCATGACCGGGTAGCCGATTTTCTTGGCAATACCCAGAGCCTCTTGAGCACTGGGTATGGCATGATTGTGCCCAGGGATGGTGTTGACATTGGCTTTTTGGGCCAGATTTTTAGATGCAATCTTGTCACCCATCGCACGAATGGCCAGGTATTTGGGACCGATAAAAACCAAGCCCTCTTCTTCAACTCTTTTAGCAAAGGCCTCGTTTTCACTTAAAAAACCATAGCCAGGATGGATGGCTTGTGCGCCACTTTTCCTAGCCACCTCAATGATTTTGTCAATCACCAAGTAAGAAGACTTTGAGGCGGGCGGCCCCAAGAGGTAGGCCTCATCGGCCAACTCCACGTGCCTAGAATGGGTGTCAGCTTCTGAATAAACGGCAACAGTTTGTAGGCCCATTCTTTTGGCCGTCGCAATGACTCTACAAGCAATTTCACCTCGATTGGCAATCAATATTTTTGTAAACATGTCCTTGAGGTCCTAATGTTCTTCTGCATTAAATATGATGAACGCCATGTCTTCACAATGGAATATTGCCGTGTTTGCGCCAAGGGTTCTCAATTTTTTTATCCTTGAGCATGACCAATGAACGACAAATTCGCTTTCGGGTTTCCTGGGGTTGAATGACGTCATCGATAAAACCCCTAGCACCTGCCACAAAGGGGTTGGCAAACCGGGCTCGGTACTCTTGTTCTTTGGACGCCAATTTCTCAGGGTCATTTTTATCTTCCCTGAAAATAATCTCTACTGCCCCCTTGGCTCCCATGACCGCAATCTCTGCATTGGGCCAGGCAAAGTTGACATCCCCTCTGAGGTGCTTGGAGGACATCACATCGTAAGCGCCACCATAGGCCTTCCTGGTGATCAAGGTCACCTTGGGCGACGTGCACTCAGCATAGGCATAGAGCAACTTTGCACCATGCTTGATGATGCCACCAAACTCTTGGCTGGTGCCTGGCATAAAGCCTGGCACATCCACCAAGGTGATCACTGGTATGCTGAACGCATCACAAAAGCGCACAAATCGTGCCGCCTTGATCGAACTTTTGATATCCAAACACCCCGCCAATACCATGGGCTGGTTGGCAACCAAGCCCACGCTTTGACCGTCCATGCGAGCAAAACCAATCAATATGTTTTTTGCGTACTCGGGTTGCAATTCAAAGAAGTCTCCATCATCCACAATTTTTAAAATCAGCTCATGCATGTCGTAAGGCTGGTTGGGATTGGAGGGCACGAGTGTGTCCAAGCTGGGCTCCAGGCGATCCCTTGGATCCAGGGACTCCCTCACTGGAGCTTTTTCTTTGTTGTTCAAGGGCAGGTAGTTGTACATGCGGCGCATCATCAAAAGCGCTTCCACATCGTTTTCAAACGCACGATCGGCTACACCACTTTGGGTGGTGTGCGTTAAAGCACCTCCTAAGCCCTCTGCACTGACCTCTTCATGCGTGACGGTTTTGACCACCTCGGGGCCCGTGACAAACATATAAGAGCTGTCTTTGACCATGAAAATAAAATCCGTCATGGCTGGCGAGTAAACTGCACCACCAGCACAAGGGCCCATGATCAAACTGATTTGGGGTATGACGCCAGACGCCATGACGTTTCTTTGAAAAACCTCTGCGTATCCACCTAGAGAAGCCACGCCCTCTTGGATTCGAGCTCCGCCTGAGTCGTTCAAGCCGATGACGGGTGCACCAACTTTCATGGCTTGGTCCATGATCTTGCAAATTTTTTCTGCATGCGACTCAGACAAGGCACCACCAAACACGGTAAAGTCTTGACTGAACACAAAAACCAATCGTCCATTGATCATGCCATAGCCCGTCACCACGCCATCGCCTGGAATTTTTTGAGCTTCCATACCAAAATCTGTGCAGCGGTGCTCCACAAACATGTCCCACTCTTCAAACGTATCAGGATCGAGCAACACCTCTATGCGCTCTCTGGCTGTGAGTTTGCCCTTTGCGTGTTGGGCATCTATTCTTCGTTGACCACCACCCAAGCGGGCGGCTGTGCGTTTTTGCTCAAGCTGTAAATGGATATCCGTCATATTGAACCGTTCGAAAATAAATCAACCAAAGAGGTCTCAAGACTCCAATGTACACGGGATTCCACACAAAATACATCCCGCCCTATCGACCTGGAAACTGAATAGAGATTTGAATTTCATCCAAAATATCGTTGATCAAGTCAAGGCGAAGTCTGGGGTTGGTTTGACCCAAAAGCAGCTCCTTTTGCCCAGCATTCAAGGGCAGCATCTCACACCACCGGTTGGCCACCCATCCACAGTCATCGAGTCGATAGGGTTGAGAAAAAGGCATTTCACTGGTTTTGATGCTGTGCTGCTGAAGGGACAAAATCACTTTACCCAATTTGTTGGCCGTCTCCTGCAACTCCAGTGGAATGAGACTCTCTGGATCGGGAGGCAAAAGGGACACCTCTGCCATCCAAAGTCCATTGCTTTGCAGCTCTTTGGACAAGATCGTAAACCGCTCAACCCCCTTACAAAGCAAGAGATACAAATTAGGTTGGACCTCTTCAAACCTGAGGATGTGCGCAAGCACCCCGATGTGTGAGAACTCAACAGTTTGTCCCGGTACTCGCGTCTCAGAGCCCTCTTGAATCGTCACCACACCAAAAGGTTGGGTTTCTTGAAAAGCTTTTTTGGTCATCTGCAAATAATGCATCTCAAAAATTTTAAGATGCAACAAACCGTCCGGAAAAAGCGTTGAGCTCAGTGGAAAGATGGGAATTTTCATACTGCTAAATTCTCTTGAAATTGATCAACAACATAGACCCCAACTCTTAAATCCTGTGGAGTTTGAGCAACTCTCTGGCTGCACTCGAAGGCTCCAACAGACCTTGTCCGACTTGAGCCAGCAAGGCGGGCAAGGCCGCTTGCACCCTGGGGTGCTCCATGAAAGCAGTTTTAAGCCCAGACTGCACGCGCTCCCAAAGCCAAGAGACCGCCTGTTGGGCTCTTTTGTGCTCAAAGGCTTTTGACTGCAGTTGCACCTTTTGGTATTGCATCAAGCGATCCAACAACACGTCAATCCCCTGGTTTTGAAGCGCAGAAATTTGTAACACCCTCAACGTGGGATCGATTTGTAGGGCGTGCGCTTTGCTCACACCAAGGTAGTGCTCCTTGGGATCCAAGTTGTCTGCGGCCATAGGCATTGAAGCATGTGCATTTTGAGCGTGTTGCTCGCCTTGGTATGGACTGACCATGCGCATGGCACTGGACATCATCGATTGCGCTCGCATGGCAGCATCCGGATCCAAATCCGCTTTGTTGATCACCACGAAATCTGCAAACTCCATGACCCCTTTTTTCATGGCCTGCAAATCATCCCCTGCATTGGGCAGATGCAACAGCACAAAGAAGTCGGTCATGTTGGCCACGGCCACCTCACTTTGACCCACACCCACCGTCTCAACAATGACCACATCAAAGCCTGCATGCTCACAGATGAGCATGCATTCACGCGTTTTTTCGCACACACCGCCTAAATTGCCCCCGTTTGGACTGGGTCGAATGAATGCACGCTCATTGACCGATAAACTCTGCATCCTCGTCTTGTCTCCCAAGATAGACCCACCGGACAAAGACGAAGAGGGGTCGACTGCCAAAACAGCCACCCGATGCCCCCGTTTGATCAATTCAAGTCCCAACGCTTCGATGAAGGTGCTTTTGCCCACACCAGGTACGCCCGTGATACCTAGCCTCAGGGAGTTCTTGGGTTGGGGTTGTTGCTGCAAAAGATGCAGCAACTCATCGGCCTCAAGACGATGAGCAGGTTTGGTGGACTCCAACAAAGTGATGGCTTTGGCCACCGAAAGTCTCTTGGTGGCGGCCACCTCACTGCACAAGCCTTGAACTAAAGCAATCGGCGTCAAGCGAGGGCTTTCTTGATTTGCTCCAAGACATCCTTGGCACTGGCTGGAATGGGTGTGCCGGGCCCGTAAATGCCCTTGACCCCGGCATTGAACAAAAATTCATAATCTTGTTTGGGGATCACGCCACCGACAAAGACAATGATGCCCTGTGCGCCTTGTTGGCTCAACTGCTCAATGATCTCAGGCACCAAGGTTTTGTGCCCCGCAGCCAACGTAGAGACACCGATCGCGTGCACATCGTTCTCAATAGCTTGCCTGACACACTCTTCAGGGGTTTGAAACAAGGGTCCAATGTCCACATCAAACCCCAGGTCGGCATAAGCACTTGCGACCACTTTTGAGCCACGGTCATGGCCGTCTTGCCCTAGTTTGGCAATCAACACCCTGGGTCGTCGACCCTCTTGAACTGCAAAGGCATTGATTTCGCTTTTGAGTTGCTCCCACCCTTGGGCACTGTCATAAGCCTGCGCATAAACGCCACTGACCTTGTGCGTATCGGCTCTGTGCCGGCCAAAGACCTCTTCAAGCGCCATCGATATCTCCCCAACTGTGGCACGTGCACGCACGGCTTGTACACTTAACTCCAACAAATTGCCTTCTCCCGAATGGGCCGCCTGGGTCAATGCGTGGAGTTTCTCTGTGACGCTATGGGCATCTCTTGAAGCTTTGATCTGTTTTAATCGCTCGATTTGCTCCAAGCGAACTCTGACATTGTCAACGTCCAAGATATCAATGCTTGCCTCTTCTTGCAATCGGTATTTGTTGACGCCCACAATAACATCTTGAGCTGAGTCAATTCGAGCCTGTTTCTGTGCAGCAGCGGACTCAATGCGCAGTTTAGCCCAACCCGAATCGACGCACTTGGTCATACCGCCTTGGCTTTGAACATCTTGAATGATCTCCCAAGCTTTATCGACCATGTCTTGGGTGAGTTTTTCCATCATGTAACTCCCCGCCCAAGGATCTACGACTGAGGTGATGTGGGTTTCCTCTTGAATAATGAGCTGAGTGTTTCTTGCAATGCGTGAACTGAATTCGGTGGGCAGGGCAATGGCCTCATCAAAGCTGTTGGTGTGCAAAGATTGCGTGCCACCAAAGACAGCCGCCATGGCCTCAATGGTGGTTCGAACGATGTTGTTGAACGGGTCTTGCTCGGTCAAAGACCAACCTGAAGTTTGTGAGTGGGTCCTGAGCATCAAGCTTTTGGGCGACTGGGCACCAAAATCCTTCATGATTCGACACCACAAAAGACGAGCCGCACGCATTTTGGCAATTTCTAAGTAAAAGTTCATGCCAACGGCCCAAAAGAAAGACAATCGACCGGCAAAATCATCGATGTTCAAACCCTTGCCCAACGCAAGTTTTACGTACTCCATGCCATCGGCCAAGGTGAAGGCCAGCTCAAGGGCTTGATTGGCTCCAGCCTCTTGCATGTGGTAGCCAGAGATCGATATGGAATTGAATTTGGGCATCTTTTGCGCTGTATAGGCAATGATGTCACCGATGATGCGCATCGAAGGCTCTGGCGGGTAGATATAGGTGTTGCGCACCATGAACTCTTTCAAAATATCGTTTTGAATGGTTCCAGACAACTTCTCTTGAGGTACGCCACTTTCTTCGGCTGCCACAATATACCCCGCCAAGACAGGAAGCACGGCGCCATTCATCGTCATGGAAACCGACACCTTGTCCAAAGGAATTTGATCAAACAAGATTTTCATGTCCTCGACGCAATCAATAGCAACGCCTGCTTTACCAACGTCGCCCGTCACCCTGGGGTGATCTGAGTCATACCCACGGTGAGTGGCCAAGTCAAAAGCCACGGAGACCCCTTGGCCGCCAGCAGCCAAGGATTTTCTATAAAAGGCATTGGACTCTTGGGCAGTAGAAAAACCCGCATATTGACGAATGGTCCAAGGCCGCACCGCATACATGGTCGCTTGCGGTCCTCTTAAATACGGCTCAAAGCCTGGCAAGGTGTCGGCGTGGGCCAGACCTTTGAGGTCTTGGGAGGTGTACAAGGGCTTGACCTCAATACCCTCAGGGGTGATCCAATTCAAAGCCTTTAAATCAGACTGAGGTGCAGATTTTTTTGCGGCTTCTTGCCAATCTTCTAAATTTGATGGCTTAAAGGGTTGATGGTGTTGCGTCATTTTTTTCCAAGTTCAAATTGACTTTGAATGCTTGCCCCATGTTTGCTTGAGCACAAAAGAAAGTTGATTCCATTGTGTATTAAAAATTACAAAAAGAACAATTTTCATGCATGCCCCAACTCGCTCTCGCTTTTTTTTATCGTCGTTCGAGCAAAAGTGGCCTTTTTCATGACCTCCAGTGGGCTCAGATCCTTCAAACGAGAATCGCTCCAGACTTGCCTCCAAAGCCTAGCCCCTGGTTGCCCATGCCAAAGACCCAACATATGGCGCGCCATTGAAAGCCAAGAGATGTCCTTTGATTTGCACTGAGAGGCCATGTAGGTGGCCATTTGCAATTCAATGTTGAGCCGATCCTCATGGGAGACCACATTTTCCTCTGAAGCCAAGTCACGGCTCAGTGCTCCAAACTGGAACCACTCGTCCCAAGCCCGCATCATATAAGGGGTGTGGTAGGCCGCTCGCCCGACCATCACACCATCAACATGAGGGCCTTGAAGGGTAATTTGGGCATTGTTTTGCAGGCCACCGTTCAAGATAAATTTTAAATTCGGAAAATCTTTTTTCAACCGATGCACCACCGGGTACCGCAATGGAGGAATTTCTCTATTTTCTTTGGGACTGAGCCCCTTTAAAACGGCATTTCTTGCGTGGACAATAAAAACCTCACACCCAGCCTCGCTCACCACACCAACAAAGTCGCGAACAAAATCGTAGCGTTCTTCTTCATCGATGCCAATTCTGTGCTTAACGCTGACGGGTAAGTCCACCACATCGAGCATGGCTTTGACCCCATTGGCCACCGTTTGAGGCTCGTTCATCAAACAAGCGCCAAAGGCACCCCGCTGCACTCGTTCGGAAGGGCATCCGCAATTGAGGTTGATCTCATCATAACCCCAAGTTTGACCCAACTTAGCGCACTTGGCCAAGTCCTCTGGCTCCGAGCCACCCAACTGAAGCGCCACAGGATGCTCAAGCGCGTCAAAGTCCAAATGTCGCGCTTGGTCTCCAAACAGCAAGGCGCCAGTGGTGACCATTTCGGTGTACAAAAGGGTTTGACCCGTGATCAAACGATGGAAATATCGACAATGCCTATCGGTCCAGTCCATCATAGGCGCCACGCTCAAGAGATGTCGATTGTTTCGCATGCTTGGATCAAATGCCTTGTCTGAGCATCTCGATCAACTGATCCAATGCAATGCCCCATCCCTGCTCAAAACCCATGGCCTTGTGCAAGTCGCAAGCTTTCTGATCGGCATGCCTCACAAGAGCCGTGTAAGTTGTACCGCCCACATGGTCCTCCAAATGGAGGGTCGCCGTAAAGAAAAAATTCGCTGCATCCACATCAAGACTGTTGGCTTGCTTGGGCCTGAACCCAGGCAGCAATGCATTGGTCCACACCAGTTGCTTGTTTTTTTGGACATCTAAGAAACAGCCCTCGTTCGGCACCAAAACACCCTCTGGCGACTGCATGCTTGTTTTAAAAACACCACCGAGCTGCAAATCAATTTCACACTCTATGGTTTTCCAAGGCCTGGGGCAAAACCAGATTTTAAGCAACTCAGGCTCTGTCCATGCACGCCAAATCAACTCTTTGGACACGCCTACTCGTCGCTGAAAACTCAAATCAAGAGAGGCGTCGATTGGGGTGTTGTTGATCATTGGTAAAAAACAGGGGCAAAATTAAAGAAGACTTGTTGGCTTAAAAACCCCTACGCATTTTAGTCGCATCCCATAGCTTTTATCGATGTCCTCTTTGCACCCACAAGCCCCAAGAGCAAAAAAGCCTTTGAAGCGCACAAGGTACTTCAAAGGCTTGAATTCTGCTACATGAAGCAATTGCATCACAAGCAGCTTGCAAAGAAGCTCAACCCATGTGCAGTCCACCGTTGCAAGAGAAGTCAGCACCCGTCGTAAAGCCCGACTCTTGACTGGCCAACCAACCGACGATAGAGCCAATTTCATCAGGCGTACCCAATCGCTTGACAGGAATGGTGGCAACAATCTTGTCCAAGACATCTTGGCGAATGGCTTTGACCATGTCGGTCCCGATGTAGCCTGGACTCACCGTGTTGACAGTCACCCCTTTGCTGGCCATCTCTTGGGCCAAGGCCATGGTAAAACCATGCATGCCCGCTTTTGCAGCGGAATAATTGGTTTGACCCGACTGCCCTTTTTCTCCGTTCACGGATGAGATTTGAATGATTCGGCCCCAGCCTCTTTCAACCATATCGCCAACCACTTGTTTGGTGACATTGAACATCGAGTTCAAATTGGTGTCAATCACCGCGTCCCAATCATCTCTGGTCATTTTGAGGAACATTTTGTCCCTGGTGATACCAGCATTGTTGACCAAAACATCAATGGGACCAAACTCCGCCTTGGCCTTAGAAAACGCCTCGACCGTGGACTGCCACTCACTGACGTTGCCAACGGACGTGTGAAAATCAAAACCCAACTGTTTTTGCTCATTGATCCATTTCACAAAGTCACGGGTGGGTCCACATCCGGCGATGACCAAAAAACCGTCTTTGTGAAGTTTTTGACAAATGGCTGTCCCAATACCACCCATTCCGCCTGTGACATAAGCTACCTTTTTACTCATAAATGTCTCTCTTTATTTAAATGTTGTTCAGAATTAAAAAATCAACCTTCAACCGCCCAAGCGCTCAGCGCTCTAAGGTCAAAGAAACCCCCATGCCCCCACCGATACACAAAGCAGCCAAACCGCGTTTTGCATTGGAGCGAACCATCTCATGCAACAAGGAGACCAAGATCCGGCAGCCTGAGGCACCAATCGGGTGCCCAATGGCAATCGCACCCCCGTTGACATTGACTTTGGCGGGATCGATCCCAAGGGACTGGTTCACGGCACAGGCCTGTGCCGCAAACGCCTCGTTGAGCTCAAACACATCGACCGAATCCACACCCCACCCAGCTCGGCTCAACGCTTTTTGAGAAGCGGGTACAGGGCCCATGCCCATGAAAGCGGGATCCAAACCACTGGTGGCAAAAGAGGCAATCCGAGCCAAGGGCGTGAGCCCCAAAGCCGCCGCCTTTTGGGCAGACATGACCATCACCGCAGCAGCACCGTCGTTGATGCCCGAGGCATTGCCTGCAGTGACCGACCCAGCTTTGTCAAAGGCTGGGCGCAAACCCGCTAGCGCTTCGGCATTGGTCTTTTTGTTGATGTACTCATCGGCCTTGAATTCAATCGGGTCGCCCTTTCTTTGAGCAATCCAAACCGAAGCAATTTCAGCATCAAATCGACCCGCCTCTTGCGCTGCCGCTGCTTTTTGTTGCGAGCCCAGGGCCAAAGCATCTTGCATTTCCCTGGTGATGCCGTTGGCCTTGGCCACATTTTCAGCGGTGATGCCCATGTGGTATTGATGATAAACGTCCCACAAGCCATCCACAATCATGGAGTCGACCATTTTCCAGTCACCCATGCGCTGACCATCCCTAGAGCCGAGAAGCAAATGAGGTGACGCGCTCATGTTTTCTTGCCCTCCGGCAATCACGATCTCACTGTCCCCCCATGCGATGGCTTGAGCGGCCAACATCACCGCCTTAAGGCCTGAGCCACACACCGCATTGATCGTCAAGGCAGGCACTTCCTGGGGAATACCAGCCTTCATCAAAGCTTGTCGTGCGGGATTTTGACCTGATCCTGCAGCCAAAACTTGGCCCATGATGACTTCACCAATCAAAGCTGGATCCAAATGCTTGGCTCGAGCTAAAACCTCCTTGATCACCACCGCACCCAAATCTGGTGCGGCCACTTTCGCCAAAGAACCTCCAAACTTGCCTACGCCTGTTCTAGCGGCAGAAACAATGACAATATCTTTCATGAATCAAACTCCCAAAAAATCAGTTTTGAATAAAAAAAATCCTGCAAGAACGTTTGACCTCAAACCTCTTGAGTGAATCTAACATGCCTTTGATCAAAAAAACAGCGCTTGACCACCAACAAACCCGAGGTTCAGATCTTCACGGCCACATAACGTCCAGGAGCGGGCTCAATGGGCTGATAGGTTTTGTTGCCCTGCTTCCTTGGTGCAAGCCCACGTGGGCCAGCATGCTGCGACAACCAACTCATCCAGTCATCCCACCAACTGCCTGGGACCTCCTTGGCTTGCGCAACCCAATCTTCTAAGCTTGAAGGAAAGCTTGATTTTGAATTCACCCAGTGGCTTCTCTTTCGACTGGATGGCGGATTGATGACCCCAGCGATATGGCCCGAGGCCCCCATCACAAATCTTTTTTTACCCTTGAAGACCTGGGTCGATGCATAAGCGGCGTCGATCGGCACGATATGGTCCTCCTTGGAGCCATAAATGTAGACGGGAGATTTGATCTTGGATAAATCCAACGTTTGCCCACAAACCGTCAATGCATGAGGCTCAATGAGCAAATTCTCAAGGTACATGTTTCTCAAGTACCAGGCAAACATGGGGCCTGGCAAATTGGTCGCGTCGCTGTTCCAGTACAACAAATCAAAAGGAGGAGGCGCCTCGCCCTTCAAATAGTTGTTCACGACATAATTCCACACCAAATCGTTGGGCCTCAAAAAACTAAATGTTTGAGCCAGGTCTTTTCCTGACATCAAGCCGCCGTTGGCGTATTGAAGTTCTCTGAACTTGACCATGACTTCATCGATAAAAACGTCAAGGACACCCGTATGGGTGAAGTCCACCAAGGTGGTGAGCAGCGTGAGGCTCTCAATGGGATGCTTTCCCTTTGCCGCCAAAACCCCTAAAGCGCTGGTGAGGAGCGTACCGCCCACGCAAAATCCCAAGGCATTCAGGGTCTTGGACGAGCTGATGGCCTGGGTGACCTCGATGGCTTTCAAAACCACATGCTCGATGTAATCATCCCAAGTGGCTTGCGCCATGTCCTCTTTGGGGTTGACCCAACTCACCACGAAGGTTCTGTGTCCATTGGCCACCGCATGCCTGATCAATGAGTTTTCTGGTTTGAGATCCAAAATATAAAACTTGTTGATACACGGTGGCACCAAGAGCAAGGGTCGCTCAAAGATCTCTTGGGTCAAAGGTGCATATTCAATCAACTGAAAGTAGGGGTTTTCATAAACGACTTGTCCGCTGGTGAGCGCCACATTTTGACCCACTGCAAAGACGCTTTCATCGGTCATGGAGACGTGGCCTTGTTGCGCATCGTGCAAAAGATTTTGTAGCCCCTTAGAGATAGACAACCCATCGCTGTCCATGGCTTTTTTCATGGCGTCTGGATTGAGGGGTAAAAAGTTGCTTGGCGAGGAGAGCGCGACATATTGTTCAACCGCGAAACTCAAACGCGCTAAGGTCTTTTGATCCGCTTTCACAGCCAGCACCATTTTTTGCAAAAACTCCCCATTCAAGAGATACATGGCTGCCAAAAATTTTGATGAAGGCTGAGCGCTCCAAGCCTCTGAGCTGAATCTTCTGTCCTTCAATTGAATGGAGTTGTGCAGACTGTCGTTCCACAGTTGTGAGGCACGCTCAATGAATTCACTTTGCAACTGCTCCAACTTGCCAACGTCGAGCTCAAGGGGCGTGCCCCCCGGGCGAGCAAGCTCAGACCCCTTGGCTTGGAAAAAAGCTACAAATTGCTCCAACGAGTGCTTCATGGCGGACATGGGATCCAAGGCATCATGAGGCAAGACGTTGGGTTTGGGTGATTTGGGTGACTTGGATGAACCGGCGGATTTGGGCATAAAAACGTCTCAAGTGGGGAAAAATTTCTTTTTCATCAGACAATGTACAAGTATCTCAGTTAATCCGCTGACATTTTAGAGTTTGAGATCCAAAGTGAGCCCGGGCTCCATCCAAATGCTGGCCGCAAATCGACCACTGACACGATCGCGTCGGTGTGAAAAATACAGATCAGGGCGACTCACCGTGCACCATTGACTTGACCCGTCATTGCCCCAAAGATCGCAAACACCCAAACCCTTGAGCTGAAGGCGGACCAGCTGAGGTAAGTCGGCCAACCACTTGTTCTTGTGCAGCGGATGGGGCTCAAAGGCCTGCAAATACAAGGGATCCTTTTGCTTAAAAGCCGCCACAACCTCCCAACTGACTTCAAAGGTGCTCGGTCCGATGCACGGACCCAGCCAAGCATAAAGTCGACTTGTGGGTTGATCAAACCTTCTGCCCAATGAGCTGCTGATCACGCGGTGAGCGTTTTCAACCACGCTTTGAGCCAATAGCGTCGACCTCTCGCCCAAACCCACCAAGCCTCGCCATCCCACATGCACTGCGCCAACCATTCGCCCCCTTTCATCGGCCAGCAACAAGGGCATGCAATCGGCCACCATCATGGTGCATGCGACGCCAGTGTGGGTGGTGAACGCGGCATCGGCGCACAGCCCACTTGGGCTTGAAGGGCCTATTTCTAGGATATCAATGCCATGCTTTTGATCCATAAAGACCGCAGGTACCCCCAAGTGCTCTTGAAAAATCCCTCTGTTGACGTGCACCAAAAGGGGGTCATCCCCCACATGCAAGCCTAAATTCAAACTGTCATAGGGCGCTTGGGAGACGCCACCCGAGCGAAAGCTTAAATGCATGCGAACACCCAAGCGCTCTAAGCCCCAGTCAGGTCGCCAAAAGGCCGTTGTGTCATTTGGTGTTGGAGGGTTCATTGGCAAGAAAAGTCAGAAAGCCCATGAGATCCATGTTACAGAACTTTACCCATGTGAGGCCGAGTTGCTTTGAAAATGTTTGCTTAGGCGCTAAACTACCTCTTCACTGCCATTGCTCTTCGATGGTCGTTGCCCCTTTTTTAGAACACCTATTCAAATGAACTTTACCCATTCGCCCCAAGCGACCCTTGCCGTACCCGTTGTCAACAGCGACAAATCATTTCCCATTCACAGAATTTATTGCGTCGGGAGAAACTACGAGGAGCATGCAAAGGAGATGGGATACACAGGTCGGGAGGCTCCTTTTTTCTTTTTAAAACCAACCGACTCTTTGATTTATGTCGCCAACGGCACCACCGGTGAGTTGCCCTACCCCAGCCTGACGCAAAATTTTCACCACGAGATTGAATTGGTGGTGGCCATTGGAGTTGGGGGCAAAAATATCCAAGCCCAAGACGCTGAACAACATATATTTGGCTATGCTGTCGGCCTGGACATGACAAGGCGCGACTTACAAAATGACATGAAAAAACAAGGTCGGCCGTGGGACATTGGCAAATCTTTTGATTTGAGCTCTCCCATGGGTCCCATCGTTGAAAAACAAGCCGTCCACGACCTCGAGCAAGCTAAAATTTTCTTAAGCGTCAATGGTCAAGATCGCCAAAGCAGCCACATCAACAAGCTCATTTGGAACATCCACGAAACCATCGAGCACCTGTCGTCTGCTTGGGAATTGAAAGCAGGCGACTTGATCTTCACAGGCACCCCAGAAGGTGTCAATGCGGTGGTGAGGGGCGACCATTTACATGGCTATGTTGAAGGCATTGGCTCCATTGATTTGAAAGTCATCTGAGCCCAAACATCCTCGGGCCATGGCCCGCTTAGCACCCTCGTCTTCAAACCGTACACGTCTTACAAATCACCCTCCAATCTGGTTTGCTCAAGGAATTTAAATTGTCTACTTCCAACAAAAAAACCAAAATGGCTCTCTTCGAGCACCTCCAGCACGAGGTCTACTGTCGCCTAGGCGTCTCTCCCTTGCACGGCATTGGTGTGTTTGCCATGCGTGCCATCCCCAAAGGGGTGAACCCCTTAAAGAGCTGGCTCAAAAACAAAGAGGTCAAATTCTCACACGAAGAGATCAAAAAACTACCTAAAAGTGTGCAGCAGCACATCAAACTTTTTTGCTATTACGATAAAAAGTCCTTCGAGATTCCGGTGATGGGCATGAACACCATGGACATGGCCATCTACCTGAACCACTCCAAAAAACCCAACGTCAAAATGAAAAAAGACGGCTCCTTCACCTGCCTCAAGGCCATCAAAACTGGTGAAGAGTTGACCATGGACTACGACCATAGTTTTGGTGAAACTCATATTTTTAAATAGATCGATGCATCAACAACAAAGGACCCTTAGGGTCCTTTGATTGGAAGCCACAAAAAATTAAAAACTCATCTCACGGCATGTCTTTTTTCATCAGGTGCTCGGGGCGATAGATTTGATTCCAATCCTCAAGCTTGAAGTCAGCATGCAAGGGAGAGGTGGTGTCCAGTGCCAAGGGATGGTCCAAAGGGGTCACAGCCACCGCATAGATAGGCTCAAAGTCCGTCACGAACAAAGACTTGTAACCATAATCATCAACGGGCCCCAAGTTGTAATAACGGTAGCCGTTTTCGCTGGCCCATTTGCAGACCAAAAAACAAGCATAGATGCCAGGTGAGCGGTTCTTATGGGCCCGGTTCCACTGGCAAAAACTTCCGTAGACTTGACTGTATTGGGGCAACAGCACGGAGACATCCGTCAACACCAGTTCGCCTTCTTCGTCATGGACTTGAATGACCAACAAATCGAGGGCTTGGATATAGTCCAAAAAGCCTTCAACTTCCCGATCATCGATGTAGTAATTGGCGAAATGCTCCCCCCCCATCTCAAACAAATCCTCCAAGCTGAGGTCTTTGCCTGCAACGACCTCGATGGAATGCTCAAAGCGACGATACTGCTTTTGGATTTCTTTGAATTTTCGCTCTCGGCGCTCCTGCGTCCAAAAACCTGGTGTGGTCACATCCACCATGCCATAGCGATCGTTGATGGGAACACCAAAGCGGCTATCTGGGGGTACGGCGTAAACTATGAACGGCTTAGGGGCTTGAGCCAACATCTCTTCGGTGACATCGATGTAGGGACAAAGTGCATCCCAGCGGCTGGTGTAGTACAAAATCTCGTTGTGTTCGCTCTCAACAAATAAATTTTCTTTGGTCCAAGTTTGATAGCCTAAACGTTTGACGACGGTCTCTTCGGAATCATTGATCAAATAGGGCGTTTCGGCAGTTGAACCATCCATCATTTGTTTCCAATCGTGTTTGAGTGAGGGAGCTTCTTTATTTCAAAGTAGCTTTGATCCACTTCAAAATTATTGATCAAAAATTCTGGGTCTTTGAGCTCTAAGCGCTCAATGGACTTTTTGATACCTTGCAAATGAACCTGCGCCTCGCTGCCCTTGACCTTCAATTGTTGGATGTAGGTGGGCATGACCGGGCAATCCGTATCGTAGTGGTAAGTCTTTTTTGATGGACTGTAGACAAGGGGATAAAGGTGGCAAGAAAAAGGCTTGTCTGGTCCAAGAGTGCAACCTGAAACGCCTAAATGAGGGCAATTGGATTCGACACAGATGCTGCCAAGTTTTTTTTGTTCTTGCGAAGTCAGGGTGATCTCCAAAGCTGGAAAACCTGGCGTAACGTTGCAGCACCGCTTGCAAGTTGAACAATGATCAAACAACAATTAAATTCACCATTATTCCAAATTGTAATGAACAAGCAATTTCAAAATTTACACCAAAAATTTGAAAAAAGATCAACGGCAAAAACTCACTCAAGAATTAGCAATGTTGTAAGTTTATATCACTTTGAAACTTTTTTGAATTTTCTTTAAAAATGCTTTCATGTTCTTTTGCTTGACCAACATCAATTCACACTGAGCAGCAACATTCGTTTCATTAAAAAAATCAATTTCAAGTCTCGCTCTTTCAGAAATCAAGTTAGAAAATAGGTTTAAACTACGCCCATGAAAAATCACACTTCGATCAAACACTGCAAAGCATGCGGAGAGAAGGTCAGCTACATCATCCCCAAAGATGGTGATACCAAATTGCGTGCCATCTGCAATGTTTGCGAGAGCATTCACTATGAAAACCCATTGAATGTCGTGGGAACCCTACCCATCTGGAAGGATCAAGTCTTGCTCTGCAAGAGAAACATTGAACCCAAATTGGGTCTGTGGACATTGCCCGCTGGGTTCATGGAACTTGGGGAAACCCTACAAGAGGGTGCAGCACGCGAAACGGTTGAAGAGGCTGGTGCTGTCTTTGAATTGCTCGATTTGTACACGATCACAAGCGTTGTATATGTCGGACAAGTGCATTTTTATTACCGAGCTGCACTCACCCACTTGGAGTTCAACCCTGGACACGAAACTCAAGAGGTCAGACTCTTTTCGGAACATGACATCCCTTGGGACGATCTGGCCTTCAGAACCGTCAAGGAAACGCTCAAATGCTACTTTCAAGATCGCATTTCAAACCAATTTCCTTTGCACCAAATTGATCTGAACTGATAGATCTGCACAAATTTAGGGCGTGCCCAAGCTCCTCAGGCTTGAGCTTGAAAGGCCGCTTTCAAGACGCTCACACACACATCAACCGCCGTGTTGGCCTCATCCAAGATGCGCCCCATGGTGATAAAGCCATGAATTTGTCGCTCAAAATTGATGACCTTGACGGGTACACCTGCTTGGGACAGTTGATTGGCATAAGCTAGGCCCTCATCGTGCAACGGGTCGTACCCAGCCAACACGACACAAGCCGGCGGCAAGCCCTCGAAGCTTTCGGCATAGAGAGGGGAAGCACGCCAATCGGCATACATGGAAGGATCTGGCAGGTAGTTACCCCTAAACCACTCTATCGCGTCTTGGGTCAACAAAAAACCCTTGCCATTTTTTGCATGAGAAGGATGGGAGCAATGCATGTCTGTGGCAGGGTAAATCAACAATTGAAAACAGGGCCTCACAGGCGCGTCTTTTAGAGCAATGCAAGCCGCTGCCGCTAAATTTCCACCCGCGCTGTCCCCGCCCAAAGCGATGCGCTTAGGGTCAACACCAAATGAAGGGTCTTGCGCGCATGACTTTAACCAATTGAAGGAAGCCACGGCGTCATCAAAGGCACCCGGAAAAGGCACTTCAGGCCCCAATCGATAGTCCACAGAAAAGACCGGGCAGCTTGCTCCAGCGCACAAAGATCGACACAGCACATCGTGCGTTTCAAGGTCTCCAATCGTCCAACCACCCCCATGAAAATACAACAACGCACCAGACACGGAGGCTCTTTCATCGGTAGGCGTTGATTCAGCGTCGATGGCGGGTCGGTACTCGCGAATTTTTAATTGGTACTGCCCCAAATCGAGATCGTGATCCTGAACACGTCCGACCTCCTGGGGATCGGGTTGTGAGAACCCCTTTCGAGTGAGGTAGGCCTGCCTCGCCTCTTGAGGCGTTTGCGTCTGGACCGCTGGCACACCGTACTCCATCATCAACTTTAAAAGGCCATGTGCTTGTGGATCCAACATTTTAAAAACCTTTCAAAAATGAATACCTTGGGTTCAACGGGCAAAGCTCTTGAGCTGAAACTTTAAAAAACTCTGGATCTCTATTGTATTCAAACGAAATTTTGCCCACCAACAGCCGAATTCCCATCAAAAACCTTTTCAAGACATATGGGTTGTTGACCTGATTGCAAAAATGATAAAAAAAGAGAGAAAATGCAACAGCTTTAAAGCTTTCTCAAGCCCGTTGATTTCTCCATCATGGGGGACCCCAGCTTCAAATCAAGCTCCCCCCCACAGTCAGGGATCAACATTTTTTTGATTCACCATAATCTAAGGTTTTGAACATGATTAGTTTACAAATTAATGGCCGTAAAAATTCTGTTGATGTCGAGCCAGAAATGCCCTTGCTTTGGGTCTTGCGAGATGAGATAGGCTTGACCGGCACCAAATACGGTTGCGGTGTCGCACAATGCGGCTCGTGCACGGTGCTCATCGATGGCGCGCCCGTCAGATCATGTTCATTTCCTGTTTCAGCAGCTTCAGGAAAAAATATCACGACCATTGAAGGCCTCTCAGCTGACGCCACGCATCCAGTGCAATTGGCTTGGAAAGCACTTGATGTTCCCCAATGTGGCTACTGTCAGTCAGGGCAAATATTGGCAGCTGCCGCACTTTTAAAGAGAAACCCCAAACCCAGCGATCAAGACATCGATGAGGCCATGACCAACATTTGTCGCTGTGGCTCTTATCGCCGCATTCGTGCAGGTATTCATCAAGCGGCCAAAACAGGCAAGGGCATCCCCTCGGTCATCCACATGAGCCAAGCCGATGGCGTGGATGCTGCGAGCATGGTTGCCATGTCCCACCACACCCACACACAAGCGCAACCAGCTTCCTTGAGCGATGCTTGCTCAATGGGTGAGTGTTGCAATCACGACCACGATCAAGCTTAATTCCAGGGAGATCTTCATGACAACAACTCAACCCTCCACACGGATCACATCCACATTGACCCGTCGCGCGTTTTTGGTCTCCTCGGCTGCTGCATCGGGCGCACTGAGTGTGGGCTTTCACGTCCCAGCATTGGCCACAACCCCAACGAAAGCGGCAACAGACAAAGCCACTGCAGTCGAGGTCAACGCTTGGGTCGTCATTCAGCCCAATGATGAATGCATCATCAAAATTGCCCGCGCTGAAATGGGCCAGGGCACCAGCACAGGGCTGGCACAACTGGTGGCCGAAGAGCTCGAATGCGATTGGAACAAGGTCAAAATTCAACACATCACGCCCGGTGAGAATTTAGCCAGAAAACGTGTTTGGCGCAACATGTCCACGGGTGGCTCTCGTGGCATTCGAGAATCTCAAGAGTACGTGCGCCAAGGGGGAGCCGCGGCTCGCATGATGCTGCTTCAAGCCGCAGCCAAGACATGGTCCGTGCCCGTTGGGGATTTGAAGGTCAGCAAAGGCGTGATCACACACATGCCCACGGCAAGAACCTTGCGCTTTGGTCAAGTCTGCGCTAGCGCAGCAACACTCACACCGCCTGATGTGGGCACCATCACCTTGAAGCCGCCCTATTTGTGGACCATTGCGGGCAAACCCATCAAGCGGCTCGATACCGCTCAAAAAGTCAACGGCGCTTTGAAATACGCCATTGATTACCGGCCTGACGATATTTTGTTCGCCGCCTTGAAGATTGCTCCTGTTTTTCAAAGCACCATCAAATCCTTTGATGCCAGTGAAACCTTGAAGAGGCGAGGCATCAAAAAAGTTGTTCGCATCGATGACAGCACCATTGCTGTGGTTGCGGACAATTGGTGGCGAGCCAAAACAGCCCTTGACGCGATGCCGATCACTTGGGAAGAGGGAGAGAATGGCAAAGTCTCAAGTGCCAGCATTGCAGAGCATTTGCGAGAAGGCCTCACGTCCGACAAAAATGTATTCGCCGACACCAACACTGGCAAGTTCTCAGAAGCGTTTGACAAGTCAAGCAAGAAAATAGAATCTGTCTACAGCACGCCTTTTGTGACGCATGCTTGCATGGAGCCGATGAATTGCACCGTCAGGTACACGCCCGAGCGCGCTGAGGCTTGGGTTCCCACGCAAAACGCCGAGGCCGCTTTGGCGGCCTTGGCCGATGCAAGTGGTTTGCCAGCGGAAAAATGTGAGGCCTACAACCATACACTCGGGGGTGGATTTGGTCGACGTGGAGGCCCGCAAGACTATGTTCGCTATGCAACAATCGTTGCCAAGGAGTTTCCTGGTAGACCGGTCAAAGTACTTTGGAGCCGTGAAGAAGACATGACCCATGATATCTTTCGCCCTATTGGACTGTGTAAGCTTCAAGCTGGCTTGGATGACAAGGGCAACCTCACGGCGCTCAGCTTGCGCGTCTCGGGTCAATCGATCAATGCACACTTGGCCCCGCATAACATCGTAGACGGAAAAGACCGCAGGCAATTGCAAGGCTATTGGCCTGAACCAGGGGATGCTCAATTGGGCTACTCTGTACCGAACTTGAAAATTGAGTATGCCATGCGCAACACGCATGTCCCAGTAGGTCCTTGGAGAGGCGTCAACACCAACCAAAATGCGATCTATTTAGAGTGCTTCATGGAGGAAGTCGCCAAGGCCAGTGGGAAAGATTCCTTGGAATTCAGACGCTCTCTCCTAAAGACGCATCCCAAGCACTTGGGTGTTTTGAATGCGGTGGCCGATAAGGCTGGCTGGGGGCGCACCTTGCCAGCGGGCGTGCACCAAGGCATTGCTCAGTTCATGGGCTATGGCAGTTACACCGCCGCCATTGCAGAGGTGAGCGTGACCAACGGGAAAGTTAAAGTGCTGCGCTTGGTTTTGGCCACCAACTGTGGGCACGTGGTCAATCCCGATCAAGTGGCCGCACAAGTTGAAGGTTCGGTGGCTTATGGCTTTGACTCTTTGATCAGTGAGTCCAGTGTTGCAAATGGTCGAATCGTTGAGAGCAACTTTGATCGGTACAAAATTGCACGCATGGTTCAAATGCCTAAAATTGAAACCGTTCTCGCCCCCACTTTTGACTTTTGGGGTGGCGTTGGTGAGCCCACCATTTGCGTGGTCGCGCCAGCCATCATGAATGCCATTTACACGGCGACGGGCAAACCTGTTCGATCCTTGCCCTTGAAAAACGAGGGTTTGGAATTGGTCTAAGGCAGCTTGGGTGTTTGCATGTGGCCCCCATGAAGGTGAGGGACTTGACCTGATGGGGGCTACATCGACCCAACTTTGTTTTGAGCAAGGCGGCGAACATCAGCGACTTGCCCAGCTACTTCATTTTTTGAACCCATTCGCCTGAGCCATGCTAATTTCTTCCACCTTGAAAGTGATTTTTTATCTAGCACTGGCTTGCTCAGTCTGCTCGTCATGGGCTCAACCAAGTGCTGAAGGATCCAAGGCCCTAGAAAAACCCCCTCAAGCCTTGAGTCCGATGCAAACCAATGGCTTCAAACTTGCACAAAGCCGTGAAGGTCAGTGCACCTTGTGTCACAGCATTCCGAATTACAACGGCGTGATGGGCAACTTAGGCCCGTCCTTAGAGGGGGTTGCAAACCGCTTGAACGAGCAGCAACTCAGGCAAAGACTCAGAGACTCGAGAGTGATCAACCCTTTGACCATCATGCCCCCCTATTTCTCAACAGAGGGTTTGAACAATGTGGACCCCAAGTTGCTGGGCAAGCCTTTGCTCAATGGCTCAGAGTTTGAAGAGATCATTGCCTACTTAAAAACATTGCAATGAAAACACTCAGACCTTCCAAAAGAGAACTTCTTCAAAGCGCTTTGGCACTCCTTGCCGTGGTTGCATCACCCTTTCGCGCTCGTGCACAAAACACAGAAGGACAAAGCGAAGAGTTCCAAAAATTGTTACTCAGCCTCACACAAGGCGTCAAACTCAAAGAGGGCAAAATTCAAATCTCCATGCCCCGCTTGGCCGATAACGGACACTCGGTGCCTTTGAAGCTCAGCATCGACTCCCCCATGAGCCAAGAAGATCATGTAAAAACACTGGTCATCCTGTCTCCAAGAAACCCAAGGCCCTTGGTTGCGAAAATGAATTTCTCCCCCCGAAACACCAAGCTCAACATGGCCACCCGCGTGAGGCTCAATGGCTCACAGTCCCTGTGGGTCTTGGCTCAAATGTCCGACCTCACTTGGTACGCGAAAAGTGCTGAGGTTGAAGTCACCGAGTCAGCCTGTTTGGATGCCTCTTGATGGGTGCGAGAATTTTAATTCCCCCCTCACCCAAAGCGGGCGACGTCATTGACGTTCGCATTTTGATCCAACACCCCATGGAGACGGGTTTTAGGCATGAACTCTCAGGTTCGGCCGTCCCTAAAAATGTCATTCGCCAGTTGAAGCTGGATTTCAATGGACAACTCCTTCTCGATGCCGAGTTGGGTACAGGCACGGCGGCCAATCCCTTCTTGCAATTTCAAACTCAGCTGTTTGAAAGCGGTTGGTTCACCTTGTCTTGGGTTGATGACCTGGGCGTTGAAGGAACTGAGCGCGTGCAATGCAACACAAGAGCGTCATGACATCTGCTCTTGATCCATGGCGCCGGTTGAGCTCGCTCATTGCCCAATGCAGTTTGCTGGTTGGTGTGATGAGCCTAGGTGCTGATGCCGTGGCCCAATTCAACGCTGTTGGGCCTGGTTGGCTTCAGCCCCATGAAAGACGCTCAGGACTTGCCTTTAAAAGCGAGGATCTTCAAAATCAACAAAACGACGATGCCATCAACCCCGGTTTTCTTTGGGTTGATCAGGGCGCCAAACTTTGGTCCGAGTCGCCATCACCTCAAGCACCCTCTTGTCAATCTTGTCATTTGAGCGCCCCCATCAGCATGAAAGGTGTGGCACTTAAATATCCCCTTTGGAACGCACGGGAAAAACGATTGATCAACCTGGACAAGCGCATCAATGAATGCCGGGTCAAAAAACAACATGCTCAAGCTTTCCCTTATGAAAGCGATGAGATGCTGGCTTTGAGTTCTTGGATCACGTTGGCCTCAAGAGGCATGAAACTTGAAAACAGCATCGATCAAAGCTTGGTGCCCGCTTTTGAAAGAGGCAAAGCTTTTTATGAAAAACGCATTGGACAAAACAACCTCTCGTGCGCTCACTGCCATACGGCACATTTCGGTCAACGTTTAGGCGGGGAAATCATCAGTCAAGGCCAACCTCATGCCTATCCAGCTTACCGTTTAGAGTGGCAAAAAATGGGCTCACTTCAAAGACGCTTAAGAGCTTGCCTGTCTGGCGTTAAAGCAGCGATCTTGCCTTTTGGTTCTGAAGAATTGTTGGAGTTGGAGGTGTACCTCAACTTCAGAGGACAGGGCTTGAGACTGGAGTCGCCTGGCGTGAGGCGTTGAACGAGACACAGCAATCTCACCCCAAGACGGCGCAATGGATTAGCAAGAGATCGTTACCGAGAATTTTTATGAAGAGTTGGACTTCACAACACCCTCAAGCGAGAAACCCAAAAGTCGGTAGAAGGGATCGTATGGGCTAGAGCTTTCACCCATCGATGTCTTCCTGCACACGAAAAAAGGGTTAGTAGACACTCATCTACTAACCCTCATATCGATTGGTCGGCGTGGCGGGATTCGAACTCGCGACCCCTTGCACCCCATGCAAGTGCGCTACCAGGCTGCGCTACACGCCGTTGTTCTAGATTATACAGAGGTTAAGGGGCAATTGAAGAACGGCCACCCGCCTAGACCAACAATTGTCGTATTTCCCTGAGTTCTTTCATCAGCATTTTAAGTTGTGGCGGGTCCGATAAGAGCCCACTTGCGCTCCAAGTGTCAACGATACTGGACTCATCAAATTCAGTTTCATCGTCAAAGACCTCAACGCCTTCGAGCATGATTTCGCCAGAGCGTTTTTTATCTTTTTCGATCTGAACAATTTCTTGAAGCTTGTTTCTGGCTCCACTGATGGTGAAGCCCTGATCGTAGAGCAAATCCCTGATGCGTCTGATCATCAGCACCTCATGGTGCTGGTAGTAGCGCCTGTTGCCTCTTCGCTTCATGGGGCGCAGCTGCGTGAATTCCTGCTCCCAATACCTGAGCACATGAGGTTTAACGCCGCACAGGTCGCTCACCTCACCGATGGTGAAATAGCGCTTGGCAGGAATGTTGGGAAGAGACGACTCCATTGGGAAATTTCAATCGCAAAACGGAGGGTTGAGATTACACCAATCAGGAAAAAAAGCTAGTAGGAAATACAAATATATTTCCGTAACGAGAGCTATTTTTGCGTTGTCGTGGATGAGCCACCGGTGTCTTGGATCAAGTCTTTGAGCTTTTGGCTTGCATGAAAGGTGACCACACGCCTGGCCTCAATGGTAATGGCCTCCCCCGTCCTTGGGTTTCGCCCCGGGCGGGGGGTTTTGGTACGCAATTGAAAGTTGCCAAAACCCGAAATTTTGACATCTTCCCCAGCAAGCAGTTTTTCAACAATCAGGTCAAAAAACGCATCGATCATGTCTTTGGACTCGCGTTTGTTCAAGCCAATTTGCTCAAAAAGCAATTCCGCCAATTGCGCTTTGGTCAAGGCAGGCGTCTCTAAGGAGTTCAAAATCAGTTCCATGGTGTCTTTCTCGTGTCAAGCTCTCAGGCGGGCCTCTAGGGTATCGACCAAATCTTTCAAGATCGACGCAACAGCGCTTTCAATTTGAGATTCGGACAATGTACTCTCATCTGAATTCAAAATCAATCGAAGGGTCAAACTTCTCTCATGGTCAGCCAAGTTGGCAACGGCCTCCTTGGGACGGTAGATGTCAAACAAGACCACGTCTTTTAAATACCCCTCAGTGGGTGCGCTCCAAATGACCTTGAGCAGGTCTGAATGGCTGACACTTGATTTCACCACAACGGCCAGGTCTCTCTCGACCGTTTGGAACTTGCTCACCGATGTAAAGGCGGGGACTCTCTTTTGTTGGACCGCCGTCAAATCCAATTCGAACACCAAGGGAGATTGAACAAGACCCCATTTTTGACTCCACTTGGGG
>JBAXNB010000004.1:0-40332 GCA_037134015.1 Betaproteobacteria bacterium
ATCAGATTCTTGTATGTCCAGGCCGTATCAGCATTACAGACCACAATATCTGCTGGCAATGTCTCACCACTGGCCAGTGTCACGCCCGTGGCGCGACCACCGGTAACTTCTATGCGACGCACTTCAGCACCAGTTCGCAGACTGCCTCCCATGCCCTCAATCAAACCAACCAGGCCGTTGACCAAAGTTCCTGTGCCGCCCATAGCCCAGTGAACACCATAACGCCGCTCCAAGGCGTTGATGAGCGAGTACACGCAGGTCACAGAGAAAGGATTACCTCCAATTAAGAGCGACTGGAGGCTCATGGCCTGGCGCAATTTGGGGTGCTTAAGATGCCTGGCAACCATGGCATGCAAGCTGCGCCAACCTTTCATTTTGACCATCGAGGGGATTGCTTTAAGCAAGTCGCCTGCGCTATCGAAAGCATGGCACCCGAGAGATTCAAAGCCCAATGTGTAGCAAGTGTCTGCCTCTTTCATGAATGCGGTGTAACCAGGCCCTGCTGTCGGATCGATCCGCAGCACCTCGGAGCGCATGCGCTCGGGGTCGCCACTGTAATCGAAGTGGTCCCCATCTGCGAAACGGACGCGGTAAAAGGGATCTATCAGGCGCAAGTCCACGTCGTCAGTCAACTTTCGTCCGGCCAACGCCCACAACTCTTCCAATAAGAACGGCACAGTGATGATGGTTGGACCTGCATCAAAGGTGTAACCGTCTACATGGTGCACCCGAGCGCGACCACCGGGCACATCCAGCTTTTCAAGCACCTGAACTCGCCATCCCTTGGCTGCCAGTCGAACGGCGGCGGCTAATCCACCAAAACCGCTACCAATGACCAGTGCAATTGGTGCATTTGTGTTTTTATTCTCAGTTTGCCTTGATGCGGCTGTGGCTTTCATTAGCATGGACGGATCGTTCCTCGATTTGAGTGCCTAACCGAAATAGGTTGAAATGCAAGGCCTGCACTAAAGATTGGTTTTGCAAAACTGTTTCTAGTATATTCGAACGTATGCACCAGGGTGATGCAAGGGAATCTTTGATGGAGACTCCTTGCTGTCATTTCAAAGATGCCAAAAGCACAGAAGTCATGGGGTTTGGAAGCATCTGTTGCTTCAAGAATCGTCGTGGAGTATATTCTTTGCAGGATCCCCTCACATGGGTAGCCAAATAGGGACTCTATGGCAGGAGTGAAAAGTACGATATGCTGATCAATTGTTACCCTTGACTGACACCATCGACCATGACGAAAGCGAAGTTGGCTTAAAACTTTCAGATCGATTATGAACTCTTATCGCTCTGCTGGACCGAACTGTATTTGTTTCCCTGAGCTATACTCAAGCCATGCAAAATGACGAAGGCCAATCAACGCAATCTATCCATAACATTGTTTATTGCAGCAAAGCTGTTCAGAACATGGATCAAGAAGCGCTCGAAAAAATAATTGCAACTGCCCAATACCATAACCCCAGATTTGGTATCACTGGGTTATTGGTCTTTGGAAGCGGTATCTTCTTTCAATGGTTGGAAGGTCCAAGAGACAACGTGATCAGTTTGTTTGAGATCATTTCTGCAGATCCTCGCCACTCTGATGTTGTGCTTCTCACCCAAGAAGATGAGTTTCGGGAAAGGCTTTTTCCCGACTGGGACATGGAGTTGGTGGCTGCAGAAGATATCAGCGCTGTTTTGGAAGATGCCATGCATGAGGCCTCAGATCCAAAGCAGAAAAATACTTTGTCCAACATGCTGCTGGAACTTAACAAAAGCCAGTTAGGGAAATGAAATTTTTCTACAAATGTAGCAAAAAATAGCAAAGTTGTAAGCGGCTTGTGGTGGATTTTTTCAGAACACAAAATCCAAGGTTTAACAGCCCGTAGTTTTAGACCCAGGCTTGTATGACATAGTCAAATGCACCCTGTGCATTGGTTAAGTCAACTCTTTGTAATTTGATTTTCCAGCTATCAGCTTCCTTGATCAAGCTGTGCCTATAAGTTCCTGCGAAGTGTCGAACATGATCTCTTCTGAGCTCCATCATTTGAAACTTAGAAAATACTTCTATGGTGTCCTCTGTCATTGATTCAATGCAGATATTTCCAACAACATGGTTCGTTTCCCAAAGCGCTGCTTGAGACCATGCATTGGGATGTTGGACCCTTCCCATTCTGACTTCCATCAACAATTTGTCCTCTGCAAATATCGAGGGCTCACGGCTCCAGTCGGTTTGGGACGCATTGGATGGCATCCAATATATGCCATCGGTGCTAAATAGATCTATAAATTTTTCCCATGCTTTTGAGTCTAAAAGTGCCGCTTGGGAATAGAGAAGTTGCTCAACTTCTTGTCTCGTGTTCCAGTCCACTTTTTGGAATTTAGGTGTGTAGCCACTGGCAGGAAGACGCCCGCGGCCCATATGATCTGGTGCAATCGACTCTGCTCCAGTCATGGACTGCACGGCCTCAATCACGACGCCTGTGCCGAGGGCTTGCTTGACAACGGTTTGGTTCATGTTCTATACCTCAATGATTGTGTTTCAAGCCGCTTTGAATGCGGGAGTTAAATAATTGGTCCATGCTTTAAATTGACTGCGCATCACCACTTCCGATGTTCCATTGTTGGAGTAAAGAACACCGTTTTTTTCTGTATCTTGGCCGTAATTCCTGTGAAAACTCACCCATTCACCACCTTTGGATTGAAGCCCCAATTGCCCCTTGGTCCAATTTTCTAAGTCATCTGCATTGATCATGGTCGCTGGAGAGTTGACCAAGTTGTAATACCAAAGAGCGCGTTGATAAATGGCCTCTGGGGCACCTTTGAGCCTGAAATGCCAGATCTCAGAAATGGTCTTGTTGGGGGCAACAGGTCTCAAGCAACGCAGTTGTTGAAGAGGTGATTGCACTGAGAGGTAGGGGTAAATCAAAACATGGTGAATACTTCTTGAGAGATACTCCTCGGCTTTTTCAGGGCCGTAAGCTTTTTTGAGAATGTTTTCATATTCGACGGTATCAGGGTCCGTGGGTCTGAGTCCCATATAGGCCTTCAAAATACCGTGTCCGTTGGGAAAGTTCACGGTCTGAACCGAGTCCCATTGATCAAAACTTGACGCAAAGGTGGACAGGTAATGAAAGAACAAAGGGGCAGAGCCTTTTTCCGATTTCAATCGCTGCTCAACACGTCTGGCCGAGACTCCCGTTGATTGGTGAGTCACTGAAGGGTGCAATGCATCGAGTTGGTTCTCCATGAAAAACTTCCAATTGGAGTGCTGTACAACTCGGTGGCATACGGGGACGGCTTCGACCTCTCCCACCGGAGAGCGATCGCACATGTCATCAAAGGCCACCTTCGCCTCTCCAAGGAAATCGATCAGAGACGGGCCAGTTGGTTTCAGACTTGCAAAAACAAAACCTCTGTAGGCATCCACGCGCTCAGCAGCGACCATGCTGGCCATGGGATCATCGGTTGTGAATTTGGTGCCGTCGTAGCCTTTCATCAAAGGAATGGCCCTGACTTTGCCATTCAAATGAAAGGTCCACGCGTGGTAGGAGCAAACAAAGGCATTGCCGGTGTTGCCACTTTGGTTGCCAATCAATTCAACACCCCGGTGCGGGCAGCGGTTGTATAGCACATTGATACCACCCGTTTTGTCTCTCACCATGATCATGGGCTGGCGGCCAATATCAAAGGTGAAGTAGTCGCCCGTGTTCTTGACTTGTGACTCATGGCCGCAATACACCCAAGCCGACTCAAAAATATGCTCCATCTCAAGATCAAAAAGGTGCTGATCTGTGTAAACGCTTTTGTGGACCCGATCAGGTTGTACGAGTTGCTCTAGTCCAAGTGTTTGCATGAGATCTCCTGTTGTGCGCTGGCAAAAAAGTGATGAGATAAAAATGATCCTGTGCTGGGAAAAGAATCATGTTAAATTTTCATGGGAAAGTGTTTAAAAATATTTTTTAAACACCTTATGATTTGTAATGTACTATTCTCAGATGTAAATATCAAGAACTTGGCCAACAATTTCAATAACTTTTAGTTATGGATTATAAAAAAATTGAACTTTTCCTTGCCGCTGCAAGGCATGCCAACATGACCCTTGCAGCTGAGGCTTTGGGACTTTCTCAGCCCGCTTTGTCCAAAGGGATCAAAGTTCTGGAAAAAGACCTAGGTGTGCAATTGCTCGACAGAGGGCGGTACGGTGTCGTGCCAACGCCATATGGTGTGGCACTCATGCACCATGCACAAGTGATAGAGGCGGAGATGAGAAACGCCAAAGAGGAAATTGAGGCCTTGAAAGGGGCAAAGTCAGGGCATGTATGGGTCGGCTGTGGACCAACCGAGGCCAATCGGCTCTTGCCCTTGGCTTTGAATGAGTTTGCATTGGAACACCCCCATTTAAAGTGCACGGTCCTATATGGCTTGAACGAGTCCTTGATGCCGATGCTGAAAAACGGTGAGCTTGACTTCACCCTGTCTTCCATACCGGCTCAGTTGGTTCATCCCGATTTGGTCCAGGAGACCTTGTTCTCAGAGACGGCAACTGTCGTGTGTGGAGCAAATCATCCGTTGTTGAAGGAGAAAGTCATTCACGCACCTATGCTGATGTCCTACCCATGGATCTTGCCTAGAAAAGGGGAGATGGAGAGGGCGGCCTTTGATGATTTTTTTATTCGTCAAGAGTTGATCCCTCCCCAAGCGGTGGTTGAGACCACCTCAACGGTTTTGATGAAATCTTGGGTCATGCAAAGCGATGCCTTGACCTTTATCCCTAAGGAGTTGATTTTTTGGGAGTCAAAAGCAGGACAACTCGTTGAATTGAAAATCCCTGGAGCATCCTGGGCAAGATTGGTGGGTTTAAGCCGCAGAAGAAAAGGCTCTATGAATCCAACGGGTCGTCTGTTGGTCGAGGTGTTGAGGCGTGTGGCGCGAGATACGTTCAGTGGATGAAAGTCTTTTTTTGCTCAACGACCTGTCAAGTCTTGAAACACGTTGGTCCTTGGTGAACAGGAGTTTTACAAGCTTGGTATCTTGACCATAACAAAGAGCAAAGGTCGATCCAGAAAAAACGCTCTCAAGGTGGTTTGTTCAAACCCCTAAATATCGGCTCCAAAGGCTCGTGTCCTTGGAGAGTTCCTCAGAAGAGCCGGTCCAAGCGACTTGTCCGCGCTCCAGTATCACATGCCGATCGGCAATTTCAACCAAACGGTTGACGTATTTGTCAACGATGATCAGACTTTGACCTCTTTGTCTTAGGAGTTTCAAGCAAGACCAAATTTCTTCTCGAATCAATGGGGCAAGACCCTCTGTCGCTTCGTCCAGGATCAATAACTTTGGGTTGGTCACCAGTGCTCGGCCAATCGCAAGCATTTGTTGCTCACCCCCAGATAACTGGGACCCTAAATGATGTTGTCTTTCCTTGAGTCTTGGAAACAATTCAAAAACGCTAACTGCATCCCACTGAAATTGAGCATCGTTTCTTTTGGCCGTGAAGGCCGTCATGTGCTCAAGGACCGTTAGATTGGGAAACACCTGCCTGCCCTCAGGCACGATTGCCAAACCCAAACGAGCAATCTTATCTGGACTCAGTCCATTGATCTTTTGACCGTTGAAACTGATCTCACCCGCTTGGATGCTCTTGAGGCCAAGCAAGCTTTTAATTAGGGTCGTCTTGCCCATCCCGTTTCGACCCAGTAATCCAAGGGTCTCGCCAGGGTGGATCAGCAGTTCAATGTCAAAAATCACCTGGCTTTGATCATAAAACGACTGGATGTGTTTTGCGTGAAGAAGCGCCCGACTCATACGTGTTCATCCCCAAGGTAAGCGGCTTTGACTTGTGGGTCCGATCGGATCTCTTGAGGCGTGCCCGTTGCGATCAAAACTCCGTTGACCAGCACAGAGATACGATCTGCAAGTCGAAAAACGGTATCCATGTCGTGTTCAATTAAAAAGATCGAAGCGCTGCTCTTGATTCTTTCAATCAACGAGATGATCAACTCCGACTCCTGGGGGCCAGTACCTGCCATGGGTTCGTCTAACAAAAGCAATTTTGGATGGGTCGCATAGGCGATACCGAGTTCTAAAATACGTTGCTCTGCATGAGAGAGATCAGCTGCCAAGACATGTGCTTTGTCTAGCAATCCAATGGACGCTAAGACGCTTTCACTCTCTTGGGTCAGAAGGTGATCGTCCTTGATGTGGCTCCAAAATGAAAAGCTGCTACCTTGTCTTGCCTGAACGGACAGCGATACATTCTCTAAGCAAGAGAAAGATTTAAAGAGACGGGTGATCTGGTAAGAGCGCACAACTCCCTTTTTGACCCGCTCGTCAATGCGCAGATGGGTGATGTTTTCTCCTTGAAAGAAGATCTCACCAGAGTCGCAAGGAACCAGTCCTGATAACTGGCCGACCAGAGTGGTTTTACCTGCACCGTTGGGGCCAATCAAGGCATGAATTTCGTTGGCATTCACGCTTAGACTGACATCTTGGGTGGCCACCAATTGGCCATAGCGTTTGATCAGATGGCGTGCTTCAAAAAGTGGAGCATGGCTCATGGCTTGGTGACCCCGGCTTGACGTTTTATGCCCCCACCTTTGTTCACTGGCCTCCAAAGTGCAGAAAAAGAAGCCAAGCCCTTGGGTGCCATCAAGATGACAGCCAAAAGAACCCAGCCAACATAGAACTGCCAGTGGAGGGTGTACTCAGAGATCACACTTTCTAGTGTTAAAAGAAGCAATGCGCCCCATAGACCACCCGAGAGAGTGCCAACACCGCCTAAAATCACCATGACCATCAAAATGCCCGATTGAGTCCAATGCAAGAGATTGGGGCTGACGTACTTTTGTTGGTTGACCATCAAAGCACCGGCCAAGCCCCCAAGCGCACCTGCAATCACAAAGATGGTCAGTTTGTAGTCAAAAGCATGAAGGCCAATCGAGTCCACGCGCACATCATCGTCTTTGATTGCTTTGATCACTTGTCCAAATTTGGAGTTCATGATGCGGTGAATGAAATACAAACTCAACAAGAGGAAAATCAACACCACAAAATACAAGTGCACATCGCTTTTGCTGCTGAGTTGAATGCCAAAATCCAAACGACTCTTGATGCTCAAGCCCTCATCACCACCAAAGGCTTTGATGGAGTTGCTCAGGTAGTAAAGCATTTGAGCAAATGCAAGGGTGATCATGATGAAATAAACCCCTCGAGTTCTAAGGCATATAAAGCCAATGATCAATGCAAATCCGGCGCAAAGTAAGACAGCTAGAGGAATATCAATCCATGCGTTTTGATATCCTTGACTGATCAAGATACCCACGGCATAGGCTCCAATGCCGACATAAGCTGCATGTCCAAAGGAGACCAAGCCACCGTAGCCAAGGATCAAGTTAAGGCTACATGCAGCAATGCCATAAATCATCATCTTGGTCAAAGATCCCAAGTAATAATCCAAACCCAGTTTGTCCAGCAAGAAAGGCATTGCCAAAGCCAGCACCAATGTCAAGCTCAATCCAATCTTAGGGATCAGTTTCATGGGCGTGTGAGGGGTCTGTGGTGGATTCGAAGACATGGCCGCTCAGAAGATCAAATGGGTCATGGGGCTATGATCTTTGGTTAAAAAGACCTTGAGGCTTGATGAACAAGACCGCAGCCATCAACACGTAGACCAAGATGGAGGCCACCGCTGGACCAGCAGCGCCCGCCCATTGGGGTGGTAAAAACTCTCTGAACAGGAAGGGTAAAAGGCTTCGGCCCATGGTGTCTACACAGCCCACCAAGATGGATCCGACAAACGCACCCCAAACAGAGCCAATGCCTCCAATCACAATAACGACAAAGGCCAAGATCAATATGTTTTCACCCATGCCAACTTGCACAGCTAAAAGGGGTGAGAGCATGGCTCCGGCAACAGCACAAAGCGCTGCGCCTAGACCAAAGACCGCTGTGAAGAGAGCATTGATATTGATACCCATGGCCATTGCCATCGATCGGTTAGAGGCTCCCGCTCTGACCCAAGCTCCCATTTTCGTTCGGCCAACAAGGAAGTAGAGCAAAAGTGCGATCAACAGTCCTGTAGCAATGATGACCAAGCGGTAACTGGAATACATCAGTCCAGGCATGATCTCTACGGGACCCGATAAATATTCTGGAGCCGACAAGGGCAAATCCGTTCCCCAAATCATTTTGACCGACTCGTTCAAAATGAGGATGAGCGCAAAGGTTGCCAAAACCTGGGACATGTGGTCCCGCGCATACAAAGACTTCAGCAAGGTTCTTTCTAAAAGCATGCCAAATAGGCAAGTCAAAATGACGGCTAAAAATACGCTGAGGAAAAAAGATTGGGTGTACTGAACGATCCACGCTGTTAAAAAAGCACCAATCATGTAAAGGGCACCATGGGCCAAGTTGATCATGTCCATGATGCCAAAGACCAACGTCAAGCCCGATGCCAAAAGAAAGAGCATCAAGCCAAACTGCAGGCCATTCAAGGCCTGCTCTAATATCAAAATACCGGTCATAAAAAATGTAGAGACAAAGTCAGATTCAACTGTAAGCAGCTGAGATCACTTCATCTTACAGTCTTGGACGTAGGCGTCTCCGTGATTGGTCATGATCGGTTGGCCAATGATTTTGTTGACCAAACGCCCCTGGGAGTCTTTCACCACTTCACGTACATAGTAGTTTTGAATGGGATAGTGGTTGGAGTTGAATTTGAAGTCACCACGAACTGAGGCAAATTTAGCTTCTTTCAGGTTTTTTCTAACCAAGTCTTTGTCGCTTAAATTGCCATTGCTCGCTTTAACAGCTGCATCAATCAGCATGGCCGTATCGTAGCCTTGTGATGCGTACAAAGTGGGCAAACGCTTGTATTCCTTTTCAAATTCAGCCACGAATTTTTTATTGGCCGCGTTGGGTAAATCCAAGCCCCAATGAGATGTGTCAAAAACCCCCAACATGTCTGCACCCACACCTCTGATGATGTCTTGATCTGCACCAAAGCCGGGCACGATGAGTTTTGTCTCTTTCGATAAGCCGGCCGCCATGAACTGTTTGATGAAATTCACGCCCATTCCGCCTGGAAGGAAGGTGTACAAAATTTCAGGTTTTGCAGCACGTACCTCCGCCAACTCGGCGGCGTAATCAAGTTGCCCCAATTTGGTGTAGACCTCGTTCACCACTTTACCTTTGTAGTAACGTTTAAAGCCAGCCAAAGAGTCTTGGCCAGCTTGATAGTTTGGCGCCAAGAGATAGGCGGATTTAAATCCCTTGTTGGTGGCGTATTGGCCAGCAGCTTCGTGGTAAGCATCATTGGGCCATGCAACCGCGAAAAAATTAGCACTGCAGTCCTTTCCAGCCATAGGCGAGGGGGCTGCATTGGGACTCAAGTAAAACGTGTTGCTCTCCGCCGTTTCGGGCAGAGCAGCTAGCATGATGTTTGAAAACACGACACCTGTTAAAAAATCAACTTTCTCTCTCTTGACCATTTTTTCAAACTGCTCTTTGGCGACATCTGGCTTGAATTGATCGTCGCTCACAATCACCTCTGCAGGTAGACCACCTAGCTTGCCCCCATTGAGTTTGACTGCCAATTGAAAAGCGTCTCTGATGTCGACGCCTAAAGCAGCCGATGGACCTGACAAAGTGCTGACAAAACCGACTTTCACTTTGTCTGCAGCTTGAATTGAAGAAAGGGTCAACACTTGACATGCACCAATGACGCTCAATGCTAAAACTTTTTTGAATTTCATGAAAACTCCTGAAAAAACTCAACGACTAAAGGGATGATTTTTAACAATTTGCAAACCGCTTGCAATAAAGGGTTTACCCTTTGGTTTTTCGATTGCAGACTTGCTGATGGAATCGCTTTTAAAACAATTTCAAAAAAGAAAAGAATCTTAAGTGAAGTAAACATCATATATCATTTGCATAGTAGAACAATTGAGAAGCTGCAGTTTCTACTGGAATTTGATGTCGATATCGTCCATTTTTGATCGGATTTTTATGGCAGAGCGGTCTTTTGTTGAAGAAGTTAAAAAATTACGACTCAAGCAAGGAGAAGTCTTTACTGGTGAGGGAATTTTGGCCGTGACCAAAGCCTTGCTAGAGTCTGGCGTGTCCTATGTGGCTGGCTACCAAGGCGCTCCCATTTCGCATTTGATGGATGTGCTAGCTGATGCCAATGATATTTTGCTAGAGCACGGTATTCGATTTGAGAACAGTGCCAGTGAAGCTACTGCTGCCGCAACTTTGGCAGCGAGTGTCAATTATCCAGTAAGGGGTGCAGTTACCTTCAAGTCCACTGTTGGTACAAATGTGGCATCAGATGCGTTGGCAAATCTTGCCTCGGGTGGTGTGAAGGGCGGTGCGTTGATCATTGTTGGTGAGGACTACGGCGAGGGCTCTTCGATCATGCAAGAGAGAAGTCATGCCTTTGCAATGAAATCACAAATTTGGCTTTTAGATCCTAGACCCAATCTACCCAGCATGGTGCAGGCAGTCAAGATGGGGTTTGAGTTGTCAGAGGCGAGTTCAACGCCTGTCATGCTTGAGCTAAGAATAAGAGCATGCCATGTCCATGGTTTTTTTACAGCCCAAAACAACAAGCGAGCTCCATTCACCCTTCGCGAAGCGATGGACTCGCCGCAACGCGATGTAAGCCGAATCGTTCTTCCTCCTTCCTCGTACCTGCATGAGCAAGAAAAAATCAAGGACCGATGGCCAGCTGCTTTGAAGTTTATTCAAGACAAAAAACTCAATGAATTCTTTGCCGAAGATTCAGCCGATGTTGGGATCATTGTTCAAGGTGGTTTGTACAACACCTTGGTCCGGTCCTTAGAAAGGTTGGGCTTGGCTGATATCTATGGAAAAACAAAAATTCCAATGTATGTGATGAACGTGACATACCCTTTGGTCGATGCAGAGGTAGTTCGTTTTTGTGCCGGTAAAAGGGCGGTATTGATGGTTGAAGAAGGTCAGCCCAACTTCATTGAGCAAAATTTAAGCTTGATATTGAGGCAGGCCAATGCATCAGCAACTTTGCATGGCAAAGACTTTTTACCCATGGGTGGTGAGTACACCAATCAGGTGGTCTTCAAGGGTCTGAAAACTTTCCTTGAAAAGTATCAAATTGAATTCTCTTCTTTCGATCACAATCAAGTTAGCAAGACCGATGAGATCAAATCAATTGAACAGTTGGTTCATCCAAGGCCACCAGGCTTTTGCACAGGATGTCCTGAGCGACCCATCTTCACAGCCATGAAATTGATGGAAAAAGAGATCGGTGAACACCACATCAGTGCAGATATTGGTTGTCACTTGTTTTCTATTTTGCCCCCCTTTAATTTGGGAAATACAACCATGGGGTATGGCTTAGGCACGGCAGGCTCTTCAGCATTGAATGTGGCGGCATCCAAAAAAGTCATATCCATCATGGGCGATGGTGGGTTTTGGCACAACGGGCTCACCTCAGGTATTGCAAACGCCGTATTCAATAAAAGCAACAATTTGACTGTCGTGGTTGATAACAGCTATACCTCAGCAACTGGCGGTCAAGATATCTTGTCATCAAAAGCCTTGAACCAAAACAGAAGCACGGGTCATCAAATTGAAAAAGCTGTAAAAGGTGTTGGGGTGCAGTGGGTTAAAACAGTCCACAGAACCTATGATATCGCCACCATGAAAAAACTCATGAAGGAGGCCATGAGCAGCAAAGAAAAAGGCCCGAAGGTTTTGATAGCTCAATCCGAATGCATGCTCAACAAGCAAAGAAGAGAAAAGCCACTTGTAAGAGCATCCATTAAAAGAGGAGAGCGTGTTGTCAAAGAGAAATTTGGTGTCGACCCAGAAACCTGCACTGGAGACCATTCTTGCATCAGACTTTCTGGTTGCCCTTCATTGTCCATCAAAGAAAATCCTGATCCTTTAAGACTTGAGCCGGTAGCAACTGTCTTGGACAGTTGCGTAGGTTGTGGGGTTTGTGGAGAAGCCTCACATGCTGCAGTTTTATGCCCATCATTTTATAAGGCGCAAGTTATCTCTAACCCCTCTTGGAAGGATCGTGTTTTGAATCGTTTGCGTCATTGGGTCATTGATCAATTGCAAGAAAGAATGATCAAGCGTCAAATGGTATATCGGTTTTAAACATCATGAGTGTTCAACCTTACAAAATAGCCATACTTGCCATGGGCGGAGAGGGTGGTGGTGTACTGGCCGATTGGATCGTTCAATTGGGGGAAGCCAATGGTTTTGTTGCCCAAACCACCTCAGTCCCTGGTGTGGCGCAAAGAACGGGCGCGACCATCTATTATGTTGAGCTGTTTGAAAAAAAGTTATCCGAAAGTGACGCTCAACTCCCTGTCTTGTCTCTCATGCCCATGCCTGGCGATGTAGATATTGTCTTGGCATCAGAGTTGATGGAGGCAGGACGAGCTGTAGTGCGCGGATTGGTCACTTCAAACAGAACCACTTTGATCGCTTCAACACACCGCGTCTATGCCATGAGTGAGAAGTCGCATATGGGGGACGGTCGAATAGACTCCGGTCAACTTCTAGAAAATATCAAGAAGGTATCAAATCGTTTTATCGGTTTTGATATGGAAAAAGTTGCCCAAGACCATCAAAGTGTGATCAGCGCTGTTTTGTTTGGCTCACTTGCTAGCTCAAAAATTTTGCCATTCACTAGATCTCAATTTGAGGAGACTGTTCGCCAAGGTGGAGTGGGTGTGGAGCAAAGTCTAAAAGCCTTCGACAGAGCTTACTTCTTAAGTGAGTCTCCAACTGATGCTGAGGTATCGAAGCCATCGATGAATCAAGTAGATGCGTTCAAATTGCCCAGCCAAAGTGGTCTTCATCCCAAAATCAAAAGTTTGATTGAAAGACTGGAAAATGCTTTTCCATTGGACGCTCAAGAAATCTTATTGCATGGCGCTCGGCGCTTGGTCGAATACCAAGACCCTGATTATGCACATTTGTTCCTTGATCGCATGCTTGCTTTAAAAAATACATTTATCAGCAACGAAAGTGAATTGATCAGAGAAAGTGCCAGGCACTTGGCACTTTGGATGTCCTACGAAGACACCGCACGGGTCGCAAGTTTGAAAATACAAGCCTCCAGGTTTGACCGTGTAAGGCAAGAGACCCACGCAACGGTTGATCAACTTGTCCTGATCAACGAATACATGCATCCACGAGTTCAAGAGATTGCAGAGACGCTTCCTTCAATTCTTGGGCGAATGATATTGGGTTCGAAAATTTTAAGGTATGCATTAGAGGCGATGACATCCAAAGGAAGGGTCATACAAACATCAACGATCGGTGGATTTTTAGTTTTAACGCTGGTGGCTAGCGCGAAGCGCTGGAGACGCTCAACTTTAAGATTCAAATCGGAAGACGAGAGAATTGAAAAGTGGATGGCCCTGATAAAATTATTTGCCGTACAAAATTCAGAAAAAACCCTTGAGTGGATCAAATGTCAAACTTTGGTCAAAGGCTATAGCGAGACCCATGAACGAGGCGTTAAAAATTTCGAATTGATTTATGAATTTGTTCACAAAAATGTAGATACATTACACACCGATATCAAGGCGTTGCGCTTGGCTGCTTTGGCAGACGAAAAAGGCATTGCTTTGCAGGCGGCTTTGACAAAAATTTGAATTACAAATTTTTGAAGACCAACCCATATATTCATCAAGTTACGATTTTATTGATTTGCGCTTTGGGTTGGCAGATTTTGCCAGACATGGGGTACGGGCCTTATTTGGCAATCAATCCCCATGATATTTTTGAATTTATCTTTATCGCCCTTGCAATCTCTTTTTTTGCCTCTTTGTTCATTCGATTTATAGACGATCGATATGGTGTGATTTTTGCTGGATTTTTAGGTGGATTTGCTTCAAGTACGGCAACCATTCATCAAATGGGTGAGATCAGTAAAGCAGATCATGAATTGCTTCAATTGGCATCCATCGGTGCCTTGTTATCTAATGTCGCGACGTTGGTTCAAATTCTGATTTTGACACATCTGCTAGCGAAAAATTTGTTTTTAGTTTTGATCCTACCTGTAAGTTTTGGAGTTGCTTTACTTTTTGCTACTGCTTTATTCATTTACATTTTTGATCAAAAAACTTCAACAGGTAAAACTCAAAAAGTCAACCTGCCCTTTAACTATGGGTCTACCTTTGCTTTAGGCTTAATGCTTTTAGGTGTTACCGTTGTTTCAACGGGATTGAGTTTGGAGTTCGGCTCTTTTGGGTTAATTTTGAGTTCGATCTTTTCAGGTCTTGCAGATGCTCACTCCATTATTGCAAGTGTAGCCAATATGCTTAAATCCCAGGCGATTGATCTTTATGATGCCAAGATGGCTGTTTTCACGGCTTTTACTAGCAACTCTTTGTTTAAAGTAGCTCTAGCGTTCAAGTCTGGTGGAGTGCCTTTTGCAAAACGCATTGGCTTTGCAATCGCCCTGTGTAATTTAGGTGTATGGGCCTTGGCCGTTTCTTTATAAATAAAACACTTTAAATGACGACATTAGCGCAACTCTAACGCTTGTCGTTGATTTTTTATGATTCAAACAACAGCGGTGACCTCGATTTCAATTTTTGCACGAGGTTCAACCAAGCCTGAAACTTCTACACAAGTCATCACTGGGAAATTTTTACCCATGATATCTCTATAAACAACGCCTAATTCTTTCAATCTGGCTTGGTATTCATCACGGTTCGTGATGTACCAAGTCATTCTGACCATGTGTTCTGGAGAGGCGTTGGCTTCATTTAAAAGTGCAATGATGTTTTGGAGAGTTTGTTTGGCTTGATCTATGAAGTCATCACTTTCAAATTCATTCTTTTCATTCCATCCTATCTGCCCGCCTAGAAATAAAAGAGAACCATTTGCCAGCATGGCATTGGAGTAGCCGCGCGGCTGGGCCCAATGAGGTGGATTGATTTTTTTATGCATTGGGCGTTATCTCTAAATAAGGTTCAAGCGCAGCTCTAAATTTTTCTGGTAACTTGGTGGGTTTGTTGCTTGCCAAGTTTATATAGACAATGGTACCTGTAGCTTTTAATTTAAGTTCTCTTTGGATATTTTTTTGTTTGTTGGCGCCAAAAATTTCGTATTCCATACAAATACTTGATCCTCCCAATTTAGAGATTGATAATTCAATTTCTACCTCATCACCTTGTCTACACATCCCGCAAAATTGAGTTTTCATGTCGACGATTGGAACACCACTGCCTTCATCGATGATCTGGTTCAAAGAATATCCAATGTGCAAGAAAAAATCTTCTTGAGTTTCATGCAACAGAATGTAGTATTGAGGGTAAAAAACAATGCCAGCAGGATCGCAATGTTGAAATCGAATGCGTTTTGGGTTGACGAATTTCATTGTCTTAATTTAAATCGTTGAATTTTACCTGTCTCTGTTTTAGGAAGACTTTCCACATATTCAATTTTTCTGGGGTACTTGTAGGGTGCGAGTTGTGCTTTCACATGGTCTTGAATAGATTTTGTCGTCGAATCATTGGGTGAGATGTTGGCTTTGAGAATAACAAACGCCTTGACGATGGCACCTCGCGCATCATCAGGTTCTCCTACAACAGCACATTCCGTCACACTTGGGTGGGACAATATACAGGTTTCAATCTCAGGACCTGCAATATTGTATCCCGACGAGATGATCATGTCATCGGTTCTTGACTGATAGTGAAAGTAGCCGTTCTCATCCATCAAATATGCATCCCCGGTCACGTTCCATCCGTTTTTGATGTATTTGGCTTGTCTTTCATCGTTAAGATATCGGCAACCGGTAGGGCCTTTGACGGCGAGATGCCCAATTTCTCCAGCTGGAAGTTGATTGCCATTGTCGTCAAGAATACATGCCTTGTAGCCTTTCACAACCCTACCCGTTGCACCTGGAATTGCTTCCAGCTCATTTGCAGAAATGAAAATATGAAGCATCTCAGTGGTTCCAATGCCATCAATGATTTCAACCCCCGTGGCTTGTTTCCAAAGAGCTCTTGTCGGCCCAGGCAGCGCTTCTCCAGCGGAGACGCATTTTCTAAGACTGCTGTGCTTGTCGATCAGCCCTTCGAGTGCCAATTGTCTGTAGGACGTCGGAGCTGTAAAGAGAACAGTTGCCTTGAATTTTTGAATACCGATGAGTAAATCTTTTGGAGAGGCTTTCTCTAGCAAAGCCACACTAGCTCCAAATGTCATGGGGAATAGAATCAAACCCCCAAGTCCAAAGGTGAATGCAATAGGCGGACTTCCAATGAAAACGTCTGTGGGTTCAGGTTTTAGGACAAATTTGGGCCAACAAGTACAAATAGACATCACATCTCGGTGTGTGTGAATGGTGGCTTTGGGAACACCAGTGGTGCCTGAAGTAAAAGCCAAAATACAGCAATCGGTTGATAGGGAAGAAAAATTTTCAAACCTTGTCGAGTGAGACAAAGCGGAGATGTCTAAAGAGTTGACACCATTGAGTTGAGATTCTGCTGAGCGAAGTAAGCTCACTTGTTTTAGGCTTTTTGATTGACATCCCTCTTGTGCTTTCAGCAATTCATCTTTCAAAGAGTGATCGCAAATCGCATGGCTGACCTGCGCTTTATCAATGATTTGTATCAACTCTAGGGATCGCAACAAAGGCATTGTTGCAACAGCGATACCACCTGCTTTCACGACGGCAAACCAAGATGCCACCATTTCAGGTGTATTGGCTGAGCGCAATAAAACTCGATTACCTGGCTTTAATTGCAATTCCTTTATCAAGACATTGGCCATTTGGTTTGCTCTGTCAAGAAGATCCTTGTATGTCCAAGTTAATCGATCACATTGGATACAAATTCGGTCTCCATACCCCTTAATGATGGCCCTGTCTAAGATTTCAACCGCACAATTCATCTTGTCTGGAAATTCAAGCTCAGGTAGCTCAAAAATAAAGTCTGGTTGCAACTCAATGGGCGGCAAGTTGTCGTGGACAAAAGTATCTAGATGAGCTGTTTTCATGAGATCAAACTCTTCTTTGTTGATGTTTCAAGGATTGGGTAAATCAAGAGATTTTTCTGTGCTGTTCAAGGACAGATTTAGCGATGATCAACATTTGAACTTCTGTGGCGCCTTCGTAAATTCGAAGCGCACGGATTTCTCTATAGAGACTTTCAACTGTGACGCCACTCATAACGCCCATGCCACCAAACATCTGCACAGCAGCATCAATCACCCATTGAGCGTTTTCAGTTGACGTCATCTTCGCCATTGCTGCTTCCTTGGTGACGTTCTTTCCATGGTCCTTAAGCCAGGCAGCTTTGTAGGTCAGTAACTCAGCGCTTTCTATACGAGTGGCCATTTCAGCCAACTTGACTTGAGTGATCTGAAAATCGGCCAACAGTCCATTGAACATTTTTCTGGTCTGCGCTCTTTCAAGGGCTTCATGAAAAGCTCGCTTAGCAAAACCCAATGCAGCACTGGCGACTGAAGTTCGGAAAATATCGAGTGTTCGCATTGCTATTTTGAATCCTTCCCCAGAGCTGCCAATTCTGTTGGAGATAGGTACCGAGCAGTTGGTGAATTTGATTCTGGCTAAAGGGTGAGGTGCAATCACATTGATGCGTTCTGCTATTTCAAAGCCTTGGGTGTTGGCGTCAACAATGAATGCGGAAATACCTCTCGAGCCGGGTGCGTCCCCAGTCCTGGCAAAAACCACATAAAAATCAGCTATGCCACCATTAGAAATCCAAGTTTTTTCACCATTGAGTATGTAGTGCTCCCCTGAGAGTTTTGCCTCGCAGCTCATTGCCGCAACGTCAGATCCAGCATGCGGTTCTGAGAGCGCAAAAGCGGCGATGGCCTCGCCTTTAGAAACTTTACTAAGGTAGCGCTCCTTTTGATCGATAGTGCCTGCGATGGAGATGGCACCTGATCCAAGCCCTTGCATGGCAAATGCAAAATCTGCCAAACCACTGTGTTTTGCAAGAATTTCTCTGATCAGGCATATCGATCGATTGTCAATTTGTTCATGGCAACCTCCATGTTCTTGACCAGCGATACAAAATTTAAGCCAACCATCTCGTCCAAGTTGTCTGACGAGTTGTCTGCATTGAGAATCTACATCTATGTGATCTACATCTTGGAGATGAGTTTTAGCCCATTCATGCAAATTTTTTGATAAAGACTCATGGTTTGAGTCAAAGAAGGGAAGATTCAAGTGAGAGGAGTCCTGCATGGCTTTGATCAAAGTTCTTTAGATGTTGGGGGTGGTTCAAGTGAGATTTGTGGGAGCGAGCATATTTCTGAGTTGATCCAAGGATGAATACAAACGCTTGAGCTCAGAGGAGTCTAGATTGCCCATGATTTCACCAATCCAAGACTCGTGGGCTTGTGCCATGATGGTGAATTCACGCCTGCCTTTTTCAGTGCAGATCAGTACATACGATCTTCTATCGTTGGCGTCATCTTGCCTGAGGACCAGTTCTTCTTTTACCAATTGGTCGGTCAAACCTGTGATATTTCCTCCGCTGACCATCAATTTTTTTGAAAGAGCATTCATTTTCATACCATTTGGTGCTTTCACCAATTGGGCCAAGAAGTCAAATCTAGCCAAGGTGATTCCAAACTGACCTCGTAGTCTTTGCTGAATTTGTTGTTCTATGAGATTGCTACATGCATAAAGTCTTAGCCAAGTTTTGACATTCAAGTGTGTTGGCGGTTCATCGACCTCTAAGGTTTCTATTTTCAATCGTGTGTCTTTGCTGTTCATAAGCGTATTTTTCATGTTTTAGGACATCACTTCGCCACCTGAAATTGACAGTGCTTGGCCATTGGTACTTTGAGAATGGTCGTGGCAAAGTAAAAGAACTTGCTGAGCCACCTCTAGTGGTGTGATCAACCTGCGTTGAGGGTTGTTTTTGATCAATTCCACAAGTGCTTCGTCGGGGTTAAGATGAGTTTTTTCTGCAATCTTCTTCAAGCTTTCTGAGACAAGGTCGGTGTCGGTAAAGCCTGGGCATATGGCGTTGAAAGTAATTTGACTCTTAGCAAACTCTAAAGCCAATGACCTAGTCAGTCCAAGAACACCATGTTTGGCTGCAGCATAGGCACTGACATACGCGTACCCTTTTTGTCCTGCTGTACTTGCAATGTTGATCACTCGAGCGTAGTTTAATTTCAACATGTCTTGTACGACAGCTTGCGTACAAATGAATGTGCCATTCAGATTCACGTCTAGCATGGCTTTAAGATCTATCAGGGTGGTCTTTTGAAAAGAGGCGCTGTGCGCTTGTCCTGCATTGTTGACCAAGACGGCAATTGGACCAAATAAATCTGCAGCTTTTCTAAAAGTCCCTTGAACGGATAGTTCGTTGGTGACATCGCATTCAAAAAATTGAGCATCACAATTTGTTTGAACAAGGGATTTGACTTCTTGCAGATTTGTAGGATTGCGTCCAATCAAGGTTATTTTTGAAACATGTTGGCTCAATTCAACAGCAATAGCTCGGCCTATCCCTTTGCCCGCGCCGGTAATGAGTGCGTGAGAAGGCTTTAATTTAGAAAATGTGATCATGCTTATATCTCTGCATCCAATTTCGCTTTGAGAGAGCTTGAGGTGTTACTTTGAGTACTCAACATTTTTTCTCGCTCTAGATTCCTTTCAAGTTGAACTTTTCCTGATAGGTAGGGTTTTGGCCATTCAAGATCAAAGAATCCAATTTTTGCAGCCTCGTTAAGTGTCCAATGCGGATTGGCCAGGTGAGGTCTTGCAACTGCACATAAATCAGCTCGACCCGAAGCAATGATGCTGTTGATTTGGTCGGCATCGGAAATAGCGCCTACGGCAATGGTTGGAATTTGTGCCTCTTGTCTTACTCTATCTGACATTGGAGTTTGAAACATGCGCCCGTAGACGGGTTTTTCTGCCTTGCTCACTTGCCCTGATGAGCAATCTATCATGTCCGCACCTGCGATCTTGAAATATTTTGCAATCATGACTGCATCATCAGGCGTTATGCCACCCTCGACCCAGTCATGGGTAGAAATTCTGACAGAGATCGGCAGTTTCAACGGCCAGACATCGCGAATGGCTTTGAAAACTTCTAATGGATATTTGAGCCGTGCCTTTAAATCTCCTCCATATTCATCCGTTCTTTGGTTGGTCAGTGGTGAAATAAAAGAAGACAGTAAATAGCCGTGAGCGCAGTGCAACTCCAACCAATCAAAGCCTGCCTCTATGGCTAGCAGTGTTGAGCTGACAAATTCTTGCTTGATTTGATCCATCTGCTTTGGGTTGATCTCGTGTGACCAGTGACTTTGGTTGGGAACGTACTGTTGCTTAGAAGCTGAGTACAAGGGCCAATTGTCCTCATCAAGAGGCTGATCAATGCCATCCCATGCAAGCTTGGTAGACCCTTTAGCACCTGAGTGCCCAAGTTGAAGGCCAATTTTTGCATCTGTGTTTTGATGAACAAATTCGACAATTCTTTGCCAAGCCTTGGCTTGATCTTGGTTCCAAATACCTGGGCAGCCAGGAGTAATTCGAGCTTGGGGCGAAACACAAGTCATCTCTGTCATCACCAAGGCGGCCCCTCCCATGGCTCGAGCCCCCAAATGAACCAAGTGGTAGTCCTCTGGCATACCATTCGTGCATGAGTATTGCGCCATGGGTGAGACGACAACACGATTTTTCAGGGTCAGTTCACGTAATTTAAATGGTGTGAACATCGGAGGGGGAGAAATTTTAGAGCTTGTTGCTTGTGTACCCGCTCTTGACGCGAACCAAGTTTCAAAGTCTTCAACGTACTTTTGATCCCGCAGTCTTAGATTTTCATGGCTGATACGTTGACTGCGTGTCAGCAAGGAGTAGGCAAATTGATGCAACGGCAAATGCATGTAGCGTTCGATGTTTTCAAACCACTCGGTTGAATTTCGAGCCGCATTTTGAATTTTTAAAACTTCAACACTTCTCAAAGCCTGGTAACTCTCTAAAGCCGCAGACAGATTGCCTTGGTTGTTGGCAATGCATTTGGCCAATTCAATGGAGTCCTCTAAGGCAAGCTTGGTCCCCGAGCCAATAGAGAAGTGGGCGGTGTGTGCTGCATCGCCCATCAACACGACGGGTGCTTGGCCATTGTGATGAACCCAGTTTTCGCAGATGACTCTGGGGAATTTGATCCACTGACTGGACCCCCTTAAGTGTTCTGCGTTGGAGAGCAAGGCGTGTCCGTCTAAATGTTGGGCGAACAGTTTTTCACAAAAAGCGATGGATTCCTCTTTGCTGAACTTATCTAAGCCCTCTTTGAGCCAAGTCTCCTCGGTGGTCTCGACAATGAAAGTCGACAGTTCGCTGTCAAATTGATAGCAATGCGCTTGGTACCATCCATGATGTGTTTTTTCAAATGCAAATGTGAATGCTTCAAACAGCTTGGCAGTTCCTAGCCATACAAACCTGCATTTTCGAACATCGATGTTGGGTTTGTAGGTTTGCTGGTATTTTGTTCTGATGCGACTGTTGAGGCCATCGCATGCAATGATCAAGTCTGCATCTTCAAATGATTCGTCATCCGTTACATCCTGGTCAAAGAGCAGTGACACACCTTCCTCTAGGCAACGGTTTTGTAAGATGTTGAGCAGTCTTTTTCGACCAATGCCGCAAAAGCCGTGACCGCTAGATCTGCTGACCTCACCATGGGCCCGCACTTCGATGTCATCCCAATGGTTAAAAGAGGCAAGAATTTCTTGCGCACTTTTCTTATCCGCTCTCTCAAGATTGCCGAGTGTTTGGTCTGAAAAAACAACGCCCCAACCAAATGTGTCAAAGGGTTTGTTTCTCTCAATGACGGTGATATCGTGATTGACATTTTGCTTTTTCATCAACAACGAGAAGTACAGACCCGCTGGTCCTCCACCAATGCATACGATTTTCATGCAACCCCTTTAAATTGATCAAATTAGCTTTAATTTAATTAGAAATTATTTAGTTGTCAACTAAATTTTATACGGCTTAAGTAAATACATTAGTATTCATAATTGTCTTTAATGGCTTGTTTCAACAGAAATAAATGACTCAAGCGCCCTGAAGGTAATGTCGGCTCTTTCAAATAAGAGCAAGTTAAATCATCAAAATGTCATGCTTGCATTCATTCAAAGCGCATCACCTTGGGGGGGTGGGTAATCACCTTAGGGTATAAGCCAATATAAAGACTAAGAAAGATAAACATAATAAAAACTCCTTTTATCAAATGTTCATTGAAGTGAATGCATTCACTTAAGTGGGAGAGTATGCTAATGAAGACAAAGTTTTTTTTGAAGACAGTTTCTTTTCTTGTGCTGTCAATGTCAACTCACTTGGTTTTAGCTCAAGAAACCACTTTGAAGTTGGTGAGTGCTTTTGCAGAAAATGGCATTTATGTCCAACGATTGCAAACTTGGATGACCAAATTCAATGCTGAGGGCAAGGGTGTTTTACAAATCAACTTCTTAGGTGGTCCCAAAGCTATTCCGACCTTTGAGGTGGGTAACGCCGTCAAAACAGGTGTGGTTGATATGGCTTTGAGCACAGGTGCCTTCTACACCAATGTCATGCCTGAGGCTGACTTTTTAAAATTAACCCAAATCTCTGTTTCGGAACAGAGAAAAAACGGTGCATTTGAGGCGATCAACGCTGTTTGGAATGAAAAAGCCAACATGCAATATTTAGCTCGCATGGTTGAAAATCAACCTTTTCACATTTATCTGAACAAGAAAATTGATAAGCCCGATTTGAGCGGTTTAAAAATTCGGATAACGCCCGTTTACAGAGATTTCTTTCTTGAACTTAATGCAAATGTGATCACCACCCCTCCTGGTGAAGTCTATAGCGCGTTGGAGCGTGGTGTGGTAGATGGCTATGGCTGGCCCATTGGTGGTATTTTTGATTTGAATTGGCAAGAAAAAACCAAGTACAGGTTAGATCCAGGTTTTTATGATGCTGAGGTCTCCCTCTTGATGAACTTACCTGCGTTTAAAAAGTTAAGCGATGTTCAAAAGACGTATCTCCAAAAGCAGTTGTTGGCCTTGGAGGCTGAAAACACATTTTGGGCCAAGTTCACCACTGAGGAGATTGCTAGGCAGGCAAAGGTAGGAATTCAAACGATCTCTTTTGATGCGGCTACGTCCAAGACATTCAGGGACAAGGCCTACGCAGTTGGCTGGGCATCGGCTCAGAAGCAAAGTCCTGAAATAGCTGCCAAGTTCAAATCCCTCTTTAGCAAATAAGCCTTTCTGATGGACCGATTGTCCCTCCTTTTCGGGCGGTTGATTGAAGCCTTGGCGGCTCTTGGTTGTGCTCTTCTTTTTGCAATGATGATCATCATTGTGGGAGACGTGCTCTTGCGTAACTTTGCGATTTCTTTCTTACCCAAGGGCCTTGCTTGGAGCAACGAGGTGTCTGAACTCATGCTGTACTTGATCACCATGTGCGTTGCTCCCTGGTTGCTCAGGCAAGGGCAGCACATTCGAGTGGATATAGTTTTGCAAGTCATTCCAGCCAAGCTCGCTTGGTCTTTAGAGTGGTTAGGTGATCTCCTTGGCTTTTTATGTTGTTTCACGATCATGGTCTTTTCTTTTAAGGCCAGCTTGAGCAGTTATCAATCTGGGGCCTTGAGCATCAAGACACTTGTTACACCAGAATGGTGGAGCTTGGCGCCTTTGTCTTTTGTATTCATGCTTTTAAGCGTAGAGATGATTTTTCGCATGAGACGTCTCTACCAAGGACCCAAAGGACCAAGACATGACGCGGTCAGTGCTTCGTGATGCATGGCTTTTTGTTTTTTGAATCCAACGCTTGACTTATGAATAATTGGCAAATCGCCGCTTGGCTGATGTTGGGTGGATCGACCGCCTTTTTGTTCATCGGTATGCCCGTTGCTCTTACATTCATTTCGATCAACATCTTAGGTGCTTGGTTGTACATGGGCGGTGAACCCGGACTGATCCAGCTTGCAAGAAGTAGCGTGAGTTCCGTCGCGGCCTTTTCACTCACGCCCATCCCCTTGTTTGTTTTGATGGGAGAAATTCTCTTTCACACAGGCCTTGCGCTTAAAGTCATCGAAGGTATTGAGCGTCTTATCGTCAAAGTACCCGGTCGACTTTCTGTCGTTGCCGTGGTCGCTGGGACTGTTTTTTCAGCCATTTCAGGTTCAACCATCGCCACCACTGCGATGCTTGGTTCTTTGATGCTTCCCGTGATGCTAGCGCGTGGATATCACCCAACCATTGCTGCAGGCCCTATCATGGCCATTGGTGCAGTGGATATGTTGATCCCTCCCTCAGCGCTGACGGTTTTGTTGGGTTCGCTCTCAGGCATCTCTATTTCTAAATTGTTGGTTGGCGGCGTGATGCCTGGTATGGTCCTATCGATCGCTTTTGTTTTGTGGATCATTGCGCGTGTCAGTATCTCTCCCGAACTGGCCCCAGAGGACAAAGACGAGGTCCGTTACCGTGGTTGGCAGCGATGGAGCCTCTTTTTTGGCTATGTATTACCCACCTTATCCATATTTGGAATAGTGGTGGGTGCTTTGGCCATGGGTTGGGCCACGCCTACGGAATGTGCTGCAGTAGGAGCGTTTGCCACCATGCTGCTGGCTTTCATGTATAGGGTCTTGAATTTGGAGGCAATGGTTAAAAGTTTGAAAGGGACGGCTGGTATTTCTGGGATGATATTGTTCATCATTTTAGGCGCGACGACATTTGCCCAAATCTTGTCCTTCTCTGGCGCGAGCACAGGTATGGTTCAGTTCATCACGGGCCAAGGCTTATCAACCAATTTCATCGTGATTGGGATGATGTTGATTTTGATTTTTCTGGGTATTTTTGTTGATCAAGTCAGCATGATGATGATCACCTTACCTATTTTTATGCCGCTGGTACAGTCGCTTGGCATTGATCCAATTTGGTTTGGGGTGATGTTTTTAATTTGTATGCAGCTTGGACTCTTGCTACCACCTCATGGCCTGTTGCTTATGACCATGCGTGGTGTAGCGCCTGCCAGCGTCACCATGGGCCATATTTTTATGGCCGTGGTGCCCTACGTGGTGATGAGCATGTTGTTGTTGTTGGCAGTCTTTTTTATGCCAAGCATTGCAACTTGGCTGCCTCAATTGATTGGCTAGTTTTATAAAAACTTCTTTAGTCCAGTGAGTCTTAGGAGTGCAGATTGTCAGCACACCATCCACATGGTGAATTGCTCTCCTGTATCAAGACTCAATTTGGTCAACACAAGTCAATGCGTTTATTTTGATATTGATGTTTTTAATCTTTGTATTTAAGACGAAAGACCAAAAATCCCAATGACAATCCAATGACGATCAGTAAAATCAAAGACCAAGCGTTCAAGAGGCTCCAGCCTTGGGTGGTCACCAATGCACCAGAGCCAAAAGAGGTGAGTGCCATGGTCGAAAACACAAAGAAATTGATGGCCGCTTGAGCCTTGTTCTTTTCTTCAGGCCTGTAGGTTGACATTGCCATGGTGGTAGCTCCTGTAAAGAGGAAGTTCCATCCCACCCCCAAACATATCAAAGCACCTAGAAAGTGACTCAAATCTTCTCCGTTGAGTGCAATGGCCACGCACAGAAAATTCAAAAGAAGACCTGTCACCATGATGTTGACTTTTCCAAATCTTTTGATCAACGAGCCTGTAAAAAATCCAGGTGCAAACATGCTGATCACGTGAAATTCCAAGACCAATGCTGTGCTAGAAAAGGGGTGGCCACATACCTCCATGGCAAGTGGTGTTGCTGCCATGAGCAAGTTCATGATGCCGTAACCTAGGGATGCACAAATGGCTGATACGATGAAAATAGGCTGTGAAATGATGTCTTGGATAGGTCTTTGAGTTTGAGCACCTGCAGGATTGCTCACTTCAACGGGAAAGCGTATGAATTGCATCAAAACGATGCCAATTAAACCGACCAACGTTAAAGTGATGTAAGCGCCCACAAAGGGCACAGGAAGCACATTTTTCGTCCAAGATGCCAAGTTAGGTCCAATGACGGCGCCTAAAATCCCGCCAGCCAAAACCCAAGAAATGGCTTTTTCTTTGTGTTCCTCAGTTGTCAATTCTGTTGCTGCAAAGCGATAAAGTTGAGCATTTGCACTGTAAAAACCAGCAATCAAGGTGCCAGTGGTCAAAAGCCAGAAATTTTTGCTCCATGCTGCATATGCACAAATCAAAGAGGAAAAAATCGCTACAGCGAGCCCCAACTGAAATGAGCGCCTACGGCCAAAAAGCGTTTGAGCTTTCGAGACCAGGGAGGTTGAAAGCGCACTTCCAACCACATAACCCATCACGGGCAAGGTGGCCATCCACGCTATGGGGGTCAGGCCAAGGCCCACCAATCCATTGATCGCAATGAAGGTGACATTGTTGGTGAGAAACAAGCCTTGGCAGGCAATGAGTAAGAGTAGATTTTTGTTTAGAAAGGGAGATGACTGCATGAAAGACTTAAGATGAGTAACTTGAACAGGACTTGAGCTTTCAGTGTAACACCCATGGGTTCTGAGTCCCTGGCAGATGTTCAAGCCCGCCATCGGTGCTTATCGAGGTTTGTTGATAAGGGCGTCGAGAAAGTCGACGTGGAAGTCAAAAGAGTTATCTTTGAACAGATGTTTATGAAGCCAAGACCATCGACCGAGGTCCATCGATCGACGTGAGCGCTATCGCGCTATGTTCAGAGCAATTGTTTAGAAATGAAATTCTTCACTGTTTGTCGTGCAAGATCAGTTTGGGGGCTTTCTTTTGCGACCCACTCATGCTCGCTTTTCTCGAAAATCAAGAATGTACATTCACCTCCCGCTGCTTGATAGCTTTGGGCAAAATGTCTTTGGGTCTCAGGCAGAACATTGTCATCCAATTCTCCTTGCATGATCAGCAAAGGAATTAGTTTTTTGGGGGCTAATTTTTTATCCAATATGGCTTGAGGGCTAGATTCAAAAATGCTTTCCCATGGCTTGAAATAATTCAAGTTGTTTTTGATCATGTTTTCACGTTGGTGTTTCAGCGCGTTTTCGTACCTGGCTGGAGGATTGCTAATGGGAGAGCGGGTTGCTAGGTAGGAGAAAGAGGCGTCGAGCTGTGGATTAGGGGCAAAAGGAATTTTCGCGTAAAGAGTATTATTGGGTTGAAGACTAAGCAGTTCTGCGACATGTCCTCCGCTAGAGCTTCCGTAAACGCCCAGCGTGGTGACGTCACCTCGCCATTGTTTTGCATTGTGTTTGACCCATCTGATTGCATAGTGGGCATCTTGAACATTCGCTGGATACGGGCGATCGCCTGCCAGAGTTAAATCAACAGCAATGACCAATACCCCGCTTTTGGCAATCGCGCTGTCCATCGGTTCCTCGGCAAAGCGATCTTTGTTGTTCCATGCGCCACCGTGAAAGTCTATCAAAGTAGGAAAAGGACCAGAACCCTTGGGTTGGTAGATTCTGGCTTTGAGGGATCGACCGGTTTCGGTTTTAAGGTAGTCGACCTCGGTGATTTCAATGGCTACTTGAGCGTTGGGGTCATAGTTCAACTTGGACTTGGGGGTTTGCGCCAGACAAAGAGACAAGCTTGAAAAACCCATGAAAGTCATCAAAAGTTTAAATATCACACTACGGATGTACCTGTTAGAGTCTTTCATGGCTTGGTCTTTCGTCTCAAATATTTATGATCCTATTATGGTTGAAAACTCAGAGAAAACTAAGCTTGAAGCTACTCGATCTCATCGGTATTAACACCCATAGGTACGGCTTTAATGGGTCTTTAAACGTGAGAGCATTTCCTGGGAGCTGATGGATTGGATCTTCAGTCTTTTAAAATGACTCTTTTCGCCGCTCAGCAGTTCAAAACAAGACGTATTGAGCCCCAGTGTTTTGGCAAACCATTTGATCAATTCTTCGTTGGCTTTGCCGTCCATGGGGGGTGAAGCAATCCGCACTTTTAAGCGTTCAGCGTGTTGACCTTGAATTTCTGTTTTCTTTGCGCCCGCTTGGCAATGAAGGGCAAGTTCTACCCATTGCCCCGTTTTGTTGTTGTTTTCCTTGAGCCAAATAGGATTCATGTCTGAGGCCAATCAAATTATTGATCAATTCAGTTTAATATAGAAGCCTATGTACCAGTTGAAAAAGTCATGGGTAAATTAATCATTTTTGCGGGCCATTCAGGTACAGGGAAAACCACGCTTGCCAAACTCGCCATGCCCGAACTGATCAAGAAATGTCAGCATCCCTTCATTTTTTTAGACAAAGATACCGTTTACGGAGCCTTCAGTTCGCACCTCCTGGGTTTGCTGACAGGCAATGAGCAAGACCGCGACAGTCCCTATTATTTAGATCATTTCAGGGATTGGGAATATTCAGGTTTGATCGATATTGCAAGAGAAAATTTAGCACTTGATGCGGACGTGATCCTGGTTGGACCGTTTTCCAAAGAAATCCAATCCTTGCGCATGTTTGATGTTGCTTATCTTGGTTTGCCTAGCCAAACACAGATCCAGGTGGTTTGGGTCGATTTGGAAGTCGATGAGGCCAGGAGGCGGATAGAAAAAAGAAACGATCCCAGGGATCAATGGAAAATAGAGCATTGGCAGGAATATGCCAAAAGAAGGATTGATCCTCCGCTTCACGATCAGTTGTTTCGGTTTGATAATTCGCAATTCAGTCAGGCAGAATTTGAAGTCCTGCTGACCCAACTTTCGATGCCCAAGACATGATTTTAATTGTTCGGATTTTTTTCCTTGTAGGCCTAGGCTTGGGTCTTTTTTGTTTTGTGCTTTTTTTTCAGGGTAAAGGCGATCGTTATAAGCACCTAGGTGTCAAAGTGATCATGGGCACCTTGCTTTTAACGCTTGTATTTTTTATGATAGCAATTGTGCAAAAAGTTTTTTTGGAAAATCAAGATTGACTCTTTACCGAGAGGACAAGGTGAGATCATTTTCAAGATATGCATGAACTCTTGCCTTCAAAGACTTATCAATTTCTAAATTCATTCCGATGCAACTTCAACATAACCTCTTTTTACTAGAGCATCCCTTGATTCAGCACAAGCTGTCTTTGATCAGACGCAAAGACACCAGTTCTATCTTGTTTAGACAACTCGTCAATGAGTTGTCCTCCCTCATGGTCTATGAGTTGACTCGGGACATGCCGACACAATTGGTCTCGATTGAGACCCCTCTTGAGCTCATGATGGCGCCAGTCATTGATGGAAAAAAGTTGGTCTTTGTCAGCATCTTGCGAGCTGGCAATGGTATTTTGGATGGTGCATTGTCCGTTGTACCTGGCGCTAGGGTTGGACACATCGGCTTGTACCGAGACCCCGTGACGTTAAGAGCTGTTGAATATTACTTCAAGATGCCTTCTCATATGCATGAGAGAGACGTGATCATTGTTGACCCCATGCTGGCAACGGGCAACTCAGCCATTGCCGCCATCGAGCGCGTCAAGACATTGAATCCCCGCTCCATCAAATTTCTGTGCCTGTTGACTTGTCCTGAGGGTGTTTTGGCTTTTCAAAAGGCACACCCTGATGTGGCGCTTTATACAGCAGCCATAGATAGGCAATTGAACGATCATGGTTATATTTTGCCTGGACTTGGGGATGCTGGAGACCGAATCTATGGAACCAAGTAAGCGCTGCAAAGGCTAAAATCCTTTTTAAATGGCGTCTGACCAATTTGTTCTTTCTCGCCATGGAATTGTTTTTTTTACATGAGGTGAATTGATGTCATTTGAATACTCTGAAAAGACACGGGAGTTGTTGGACCGCTTGAATGCATTTTTTGATCAGTACATTTACCCCAACCAAGGCAGGTACCATCAAGAGATTCAAGCAGCTAGAGACAAAGGCAACGCTTGGGTGCCTCTGCCTTTGATTGAAGAGCTTAAAAAGGAAGCCAAGTCCAAGGGTTTGTGGAACATGTTTTTGCCCCATATGTACAAGGGACATGGTGGCATCAGTAATTTGGATTACGCACCGCTTTGTGAAGTCATGGGCAGGGTCATGTGGTCTGGGGAGGTCTTCAACTGCTCGGCCCCCGACACTGGCAACATGGAGACGTTTGCCAAATACGCGACACAGGAGCAAAAGACTCAATGGCTTGAGCCTTTGCTGGAAGGTGACATCAGGTCTGCTTTTTTAATGACCGAGCCTGCTGTTGCATCATCTGACGCCACGAACATTCAATGCAGCATTGTGAAAGAAAACAATCACTTCATCATCAATGGGCGCAAGTGGTACAGCTCAGGTGCGGGCAACCCCAATTGTAAAATCTTCATCGTCATGGGTAAAACCGACCCGAGTGCATCTCGACATACACAACAATCGATGATTTTGGTACCTAGAGACACCCCAGGCGTAACCATCCTTAGGCCTTTAACGGTGTTTGGTTATGACGATGCGCCGCATGGGCACATGGAGATCAATTTAGAGAATGTACGTGTTCCTGTTGAAAACATACTTTTAGGTGAAGGTCGGGGCTTTGAAATTGCCCAAGGGCGCTTAGGCCCGGGTCGAATTCACCATTGCATGCGCTCGATTGGTGCAGCAGAGCGTGCATTGGAGAGCATGATCGATCGTTTGCAGTCAAGGAGTGCTTTTGGTGGTCCCCTGTCAAATCAATCCATTTGGCACGAAAGGATTGCAGAGTCTAGGTGCATGATCGATCAAGCGCGTTTGCTCACCTTTCAAGCGGCCCATAAAATGGACACGGTTGGCAACAAGGCCGCAAGACTGGAGATCTCCATGATCAAAGTCATGGCGCCCAATGTTTCATGCAAGGTGGTCGATTGGGCAATTCAGGCCCATGGGGGTGGAGGTGTCAGCAGCGACTTTTGGTTGGCCGAGGCCTATGCACATCAACGCACCGTGCGTTTGGTCGATGGTCCTGATGAGGTGCACCGCAATGCCATTGCCAAAATTGAGATTGCCAAGAGGACCGCATTCAGAGAAGGCCTCAAAACCTCGGGTTAAAACCTCAGTTATGGTTTTTTCGCCTTAGCGCAAGTTTTCATCAAAGATAGCGACCGCGCGTGTCCAACCCGCAGAAGCGCCACGTATTTTGTGTGGAAAACAACTGATGAAAAAGCCCTCAGCAGGTAAAGCTTCTAAATTGTGAAGCTTTTCAATATGGCAGTAACCAATGTCTCTGCCGGCTTTGTGACCCTCCCAAATCAATCCAGCATTTTGAGTGTCATGGTATTTTTTTGCAGTATGCACAAAGGGTGCGTCCCAACTCCAAGCGTCTGTGCCAGTCAGTCTGATGCCTCGCTCCAAAAGGTACATGGTCGCTTCATAGCCCATGCCGCATCCACTTGAGACATAGTCGTTGAAACCATATCGAGATCCTGCACGGGTGTTGATCACCACAATTTCAAGAGGGGCGAGGGTATGATGAATGCGTTCAAGTTCAGCTTCTACGTCTTTTGCAGTCACAACATAGCCATCAGGTAGAGCTCTAAAATCCAATTTAACACCAGGTTGGAAGCACCACTCTAGGGGCACTTGGTCGATGGCAATTGAGGGCTTCTTCTCGCCCAAGGATTGATCCATGGTGGAGTGGAAATGATAGGGCGCATCCAAATGGGTCCCATTGTGGGTTGAGAGTTGCACGCGTTCGACCGCCCAACCTTCTCCTTCAGGCAGGTCTTCCTTCTTGAGCCCTGGAAAGAAAGGCTCAATTTGCGAATAGGTGTTTTCGTGAGTGAAGTATTCGATCTTTGGTGCAAAGGCAGGTGGATCGCTGATGACGTCGTTTTCTAAAAAGATAGATAAGTCCACAAATTTTCTTGTCATGTGTGCTCCAAGGTGGTCATTCTCTATTTAAACTAGTTCGTCTTGTACAAGTCAATTGCACGCCGTCAAATGAAGCCTGCAGATGATTCTACCTTTGAACCGTGCATTCCAAATTGGGAGAAACCTATGTCGATGAGATTGAAAAATAAAGTCGCCATCATCACCGGAGCGAGTCAAGGCATTGGTCAAACCATGGCCCTTCATTTCGCCAAAGAAGGGGCCAAGTTGTGCTTGATTTCTAGGCGAGAGGAGGCCTTGAAGGAGATGGTTTTGCAGTTGAAGCTGCCTCAAAGCGATGTCTTGGTCTTGCCCCTGGATGTCACCGATCAACACGCCTGTGAACAAGCTGCCCGCGGGTGCTTTGCGCATTTTGGTGGTATCGACATCTTGGTGAACAACGCAGGAATTTATCGGTCCAAACCCTTCATGGATCATCGCACCAATGACTTCAAGCAACTGATGGACGTCAACGTCTATGGGGCCGTGCACATGGTCCAAGCCTGCTTTGAGTTTTTGCAAAAAAGCTCTTCAGCTCGAATCATCAACATGGCCTCTACAGCGGGGAAGTGGGGCTCGAAGAACCAAAGCGCCTACAACACGAGCAAACACGCCTTGGTGGGTTTGACCAGGTGCTTGGCCTTGGAGTTTGCCACCCATGCCATCACAGTCAATGCAATTTGTCCGGGCTTTGTTCAAACCGCGATGCTAGAAGAGTTGAAGTCAATGGCCTCTCAAAGCGCTGGCGTGAGCGAAGATGAGTTCTATCTCGCAGCCTTGGCCCGAATTCCTTTGGGGCGCGTCATGAAGCCTGAAGAAATATCAAGCATGGCGGTGTACTTGGCAAGCGCTGAGTCCTCTGGCATCACGGGGCAAAGCATCCATGTCGATGGGGGGATGGTTTTTAGTTAAGAGGATGCTGTGACTTCAAGCGCTGTTTTTAAGAACTGTTCTTAAAAATTGCGTGGCCAGTGTAGGCCCTAAGCCATTGCTTTTCGGGATCGATTGGCCGTTTTTTTTGACAAGGTCATGGACTTTGAAGTTGTCATACAGAGCGTTATAAATTGGAGTGTTGGCTTTGACGATCTCTTCATCTGTCATGTTGCTGAGCATCAGTCCTTCAGAAATTGCTAGCAACCCCACCGCAACTTGACCATGGGTGTCTTCCTGGCCAGGGTGGTAGTCGTGTAGGACATGATCGACACCTTTTTGAATCACGCTCGCCAATTCGTCAAGTGCGCTATCGACGAGTTGATATTTCCTTAAAATTTTCTGAAAAGTGGTCCCCGTTTCATCGTGAGGACTGAGTTCAGTATGGGGTATGGAAAAGGCAATGTCCTCGGGCGCTCTGGTGTCCTCTTTTCCCCAAGGTACGAAGCTAAAAGTAGCCTCTTGGTCAACAAAGCGTTTGATCAACCAAACGCAAGCCATTCTGTCCAAATGCACGTAATCCCTTGTGACCCATTTCATGTCGTTGTCCTTGTGAGTAGATTGAGAAGCATTTTAATCTGCCTGGCTCAAGTTTAATCTTGATGCTGTCGTCCATTGAAGGGAAATTTAACGATTAACCATGATGGTTTTAAAGTTAAAAATGGTTTAGAGTGTTTATCCATGGAGCCCCAGCCCTTTTTGGTTGGAGTGGGCTTGGCGCAGGGGTCGATGACAGAGCTTGTATCTTTGGTGAGAATGCATTCAAGAAATTCATACCGCAAGAGGACGTGGTGCCAGTCATCCACCGCGCTTGGACGGTTGATTTAACCTTTTTGGGAGCTTGTTGAACATGTCTATTTTTGAATCTGACCTTGAAAAAAACAAAGCCAATCATGTGCCCTTGTCACCGGTAAGTTTTGTTCAACGAAGTGCTGAGATTTTTGGAGACTTGCCCGCTGTCGTTCACGGTCAACGGCGATACAACTGGGCTCAATGCAGAGAGCGTTCAGCGCGGTTAGGTGCGGCTTTGAAGCACCTTGGTGTGGGTAAAAATCAGACGGTGAGCGCCATGCTCTCCAACACGCCTGAGATGATTGAAGTCCATTACGCCGTGCCTGCCATCAATGCGGTGCTCAACACGCTCAACACTCGACTTGATGCGCAATTGATTGCATGGCAATTGAACCATTGCGAAGCCTCGGTTTTGATCACGGACCTTGAGTTCTCCACCACCATCCAAGCAGCTTTGGAGATTTTAAAGCGTCAATTTCACCGCGAAGTGATGGTGATCGATGTCTGTGACTCAGAGTTTCAGGGGGCCGGGGAGAGGCTAGGAGCTTGGGAGTACGAAGCGTTGATCGCTGCTCACGAACCCCTGGAGGTGCTTGAAGGTCCGCACGATGAGTGGGATGCCATTGCTGTGAGTTACACCTCTGGCACCACGGGCGATCCCAAGGGCGTTGTGACCCACCATCGGGGTGCGTATTTGAACGCTGTGTGTCATGCAAGCACTTGGACCATGCCACATTTTCCAGTTTATTTGTGGACCCTACCGATGTTTCATTGCAATGGGTGGTGTTTTCCTTGGACCGTGGCCATGCTTGGAGGAACACACATCTGTTTGCGCAGAATTGATGCTCCAAGCATACTGAGTTCCATTGCCAAGCACAAGGTAGACCATTACTGTGCGGCCCCCATTGTGCATAATTTAATTTTGGCAGCACCTGAATCGCTGAGAGCGGACATCCAACATTCGGTCAAGGCGATGGTTGCAGGCGCAGCCCCCCCAGCCGCCATGATTGAAGGCATGGCCAAGATCGGATTTGATATCACACACGTTTATGGACTCACAGAGGTCTATGGCCCGGCTGGCGTCGCAGCCAAAAGAGCATCTTGGGCAACGCAGTCCTTGTCTGAACAAACGAGGCTGAACGCCCGCCAAGGCGTGAGGTATGTTTTGCAAGAGGGCATGACCTTAAAGGACTCCGCGACCATGCTCGACTTGCCTGCAGATGGCGAGACGATGGGGGAGATCATGTTCAGAGGTAATATTGTGATGAAAGGTTATTTGAAGAACCCACAAGCCACCCAAAAGGCCTTTGAGGGCGGGTGGTTTCACACCGGTGACTTGGCCATCATGGAGAGCGACAGGTACATGAAGATCAAGGACCGGAGCAAAGACATCATCATCTCAGGCGGTGAGAACATCAGCTCCCTTGAGGTTGAGGATGCTTTGTACCGGCATCCTGCGGTCATGGCTTGTGCTGTCGTTGCCAAACAAGATGACAAGTGGGGAGAAACACCGGTTGCTTTTGTGGAATTGAAGCTTGGCTCAGAGCTCACTGCGCAAGAGTTGTTGGATCACTGTAAATCCTTGCTGGCGAGTTACAAGATACCCAGAGATTTCCGTTTCGAAGCCATTCCTAAGACATCCACTGGAAAAATTCAAAAGTTTGAGTTAAGAAAACGCGCCGACTTGACTTGAGCCTCTCGAGGGTTTGAGTCACTTCCAATCGATGATGCCAAGTTCACGCTTGCATTCCTCTAGGCGTTTGGCTTGTGCTTGAGTCGGGCTCAAGCGAACATGGTCTCTTTGATACAGCCAATCTAAATTGAGCATCCACTCGTTGAGGGTATCTGCAGAATTGTTCTTGAGCTTCATGATCTCGCTCAAATTTTGTTTGATCTCATTGCGTGACAGGCCCCTTTGTTTGAGCTCAGCTATTTCTTTGGTGATGTTCGCCAGTGTGGCGCATTTGTTGGCGTCTTGGGCCATCGAAGCATGGCACATGCAAAGTAGCACCACCCATGCCCCAATGAGAGCTTGAATTTTAAAAGACGCCCAAGTGGCATTCATTTAGCTTTTTCTCATGCCTAAGCGTATGACCACACCGACCACAATCAAGGCCCCTACCATTTGAACACTTGAGATGGATTGGGACAAGATCAACCAGGCCATGACCAAGGCAAAGATAGGCTCTAAATTTAAAATGGCCGAGTTGCCCACCACGCCAAGTCGCGGTAAAACCGTGAACATGATGGTGATACCACTTGAGTAAAAGACGCACAGGCCTAAGAGACCCATCCAGCCATCCCAAACATCGGGCCAGTGAAATTCGCCCAAGCTTTGAGTGGCGACCAATGACAAAAAGGTGACGATCCACATGGTGGAGGCGGTTCTCACTCGGCCATCAAGTCCCTTGGTCTCAAACTGGATGAGGACCAAGGCCAATCCAAAACAAGCTGCAGCGAGAAGGGCGCAAGCGACACCAAGTCCAATCATTTGCCACTGCGCTTTGACGCCAAGCCCAGACGCCGTGCCCGCGATATCCAAAGCCAAGGCCAAGCCAATGAGCATCACGGGCATCAATTGCAACACCATCTTTTCGGGTTTGTTTTTGTAGAAAAGATGGGCCCAAAGCGCTGCCCAAAGGGGGTAACTGTTAAAGGTCAGCAAAGCCAATGAAACCGGAAGGTTGGCAACCGATGAGTAAAGTGCAGCACTTTGAACGCCAATGATGATGCCAATGAGCGTTAAGAGCTTCCAGTGTCTTGGCGTGATGGAGAGAGGAATTTTTTGAAAGTAGATCAAGGCACTGACCACAAGAGCCGTGAACAAACTTCGAACCACCACGGCGGTTGAGACGTCTAGGCCGTGGTTGAAGGCAATTCGGGCTGCAACATGGTTGGAGCCCATTAAAAAGGCCACCAGCAAGAGTGTGGCAAATGCCAAGAGGGACAATTTCTTTTTTTGCTCGGTGCTTGGTGGATTCATAGGTGGGATTTAACAATTCAAGAAAAGTAAAAAGAAACTTGACCTGTTTTCTTGAGCACAGGTGGAGCTGTCCAAAAAGGGTGCTTTGTGATTTTAGTCCTTTCTTTGGCCAAGCTTGACATAGGTCAAGGCTGTGGTCTGTTGATCGGCCCATGATGCAATCTCTAAGCTCAAGAAAGCACATCATGACTGACCTCGATTTACGTCAACAAGAAAACCAACTCCAAGCAATGCGGGCATCGTTGGTGTTGCGCTTGCATCAAGCCGAAAAACCCGACTCTGATGCATCTCTTGGTGCTTTGACAGTGCAAAGTTTGGAGATTGAAGAAGCCGAGCTTGAGCATGCACAAAAGATCAGCTTAAAGGAAGATGTCTATGCAAGGCAGGAGTTTGAATTGAAGGAAATGCAATCGATCGATCAAGCCCTTCATCGAATCGAACTGGGTATTTATGGTGTGTGCTTGGAGTGCGGGGAAAAAATAGCTCTTAGGCGATTGCAAGTCGCACCTGAGGCACCATTTTGTTTGAATTGTCAATCAAGGCTCGAACACCAACGTGAAGAGGGATGAGCCACATGACACCCGTTTTTTGTTGAAGTCGATCCTGTTGCTCAAGCCTGCCAAACACCAAACCCTCGGTCCTTTAGACGCAACCCCAAGTCGACCTCCATGTATTGAGCGTCTGCGTAGGGCATGGGATTGAGTTTTTCAAAGATCTCGGGCATCAAGCGCAACCCGTACTTTTGGGCGTATTTGTTGGATTGAATGCCCGCTTTGTGCTTGTCAAACCGAATATCAGGGTCAAGTCCTGTCATGCCAACGTACACGCAAGGTTGTCCGGTTTTGTATTGGGGATTGGCCTTGTTGAACTTGGCCTCGTACAAAACATCTTTCGACAACTCGATGACATAGACGTGGTATCTGCCTTTCATCCTGGTGGACCTATCCGGTGGGGGTACATGAAGATGTGATCTGGAATGTTTTAGGGTTAATGCTGACAAGTGTAGGCGCTAAATCCAATAAGCTCAACTCTCGCTTTGCCCATCATCGGCAAATACCTTTGGTCCAGACTCACTTAACCCATGAAACTTCAATTTAAACTTTTCATCTTGGCATGCACAGGCTTATGGGCGCTGTGCAATTGCAGTGTGCTTTTTGCGCAGGTCACCGATCGCAACATTGATGAAATCAAGGCCGAATCTTTGTTACGGGCCCAAAGGGGAGCCTACCCCTTGGGCGGCTTGGACGTTGAAGACGTACAAAAAGGCCTGGCTTTGATCAAAACCCGAAATCCAGACGAATGGGCACAGGCATGGATACAAGTCGCGGACCACTATGTCGAGCAAGCCAAGACCGCAAAGGACCCTCAAGTGGCCAGTCAGTTGTACAAACGCGCTTGGCGTATTTATTACTTTGGACAATGGCCCGCACCGACTTCAAAGGGCAAGCAAGTCGCTTATGAAAAGGCGTTGAACGCCTATTTGCAATACGCCAAGAGCTTCGATCCCCCTTTGGAGTTGGTCAAAATCCCCTTTGAGGGCAAGGAAATCACTGGCTACTTGCGTTTACCCAAAAACATGAAAGGCCCGGTGCCTTTGGTATTTGCTGTGAATGGCTTGGACAGCCGAAAGGAGACGGTTTTTGAAAGCTATTCGGAAATCTTGCCCAAGGGCGTGGGGGTCTTTGTCACCGATGGACCGGGGACAGGACAAGCGCCAGTGAAGGTGAGTCCCAATGCCGAGCGCATGCTGTCTGCGTGCATGGATTATTTGATCCAGCGCAAAGAGATCGATGCCAAGCGAATCATCTTCTCTGGGGTCAGTTTTGGCGCCTATTGGGGGGCCAAAATGGCCATTGTTGAAAAATCGAGACTCTTGGGATCTGTTGCACAGTCACCCCCCGTGGATCAGACCTTTTCTTCAGAGTTCGTTGCCAAGAAGTTGAGCACCCCGGAATATTTATTTGACTACTTGCCAGCCAGTTTGAACGTCTATGAGGGGGTCAGCAATTTAGAGCAACTGCTGGCTTTTGCGCCAAAGATGTCGCTCAAGGCGCAAGGTCTCTTGGACAAGCCAACCACGCAGATGCTGGTTTTGGCTGGCGCCAAAGACACCCAGGTCCTTTTAAGTGACGTACAAATGCTGATGGGCTCAGGCGATCGGCCCAAAGATTTTTGGATCAACCCGCAAGGTGGGCACTTGGGCCGAGAGGTCAAGGGGTGGACCGATCCTGTGATATTCTCTAAGGTGATCATTCCATGGGAGTTGCGCTTGTTGGAGACTTCCGGATGGACGCCATCAACCCCTTAATTTATTTCTAGCATGAAAAAGATCACTCAACGCATTTTTCAGCAAACTTGGGCTGCGCTCGGTGTTGCTTGTCTGCTTCTCGCCGTGCAGCCCTCTCACGCTCAAAGTCAGACTTTTCCTACCAAGCCAGTCAAGGTCATTGTGACCTTTCCTCCCGGTGGCACGCCTGATATTTATGGCCGCATCTTGTCTCAAGAGCTCAGCACGCTTTGGAAACAATCGGTGATTGTGGAAAACAAGACGGGTGCCAGCGGCATGATTGGTACTGATTTTGTGGCCAAGTCCACGCCCGATGGTTATAACTTGTTGTTCGCGGCTGATGCGTCCATCACCATTGCGCCCAATTTGTATGCGGCACCCTACAACTCGATCAAAGATTTGACGCCGATTGTCAACGTGGCATCTGGCCCGTTTGTCATGCTGGCCAACAGCAGTTTCCCAGCCAACAATGTCAAGGAATTGATCGCTTTGGCCAAACAACAGCCTGGCAAAATAAGTTATGCCTCCTCTGGGGCCGGTGGCCAGCAGCATCTCTCCATGGAGATGGTCAAATCCATGGCCGATGTCAACATTGCACACATCCCCTACAAAGGCTTTGGTCAAGGGATCAATGACGTCATGGCTGGACATGTGCCTTTGATTTTTGGGGGCATCACGGCCTCCATACAACTCATCAAAGGCGGCAAGTTAAAGCCCATTGGCATCACCAGTGCTGTTCGTTCTAAGGCTTTACCCAATGTTGCGGCCGTTGCCGAGACGCTGCCTGGATTTCGTGTAGAGGCATGGTACGGCTTCATGGGTCCGCAAGGCATGCCCAAGGACTTGGTACACAAAATCAATTCTGATGTGATCTCCATCATCAAGCGTCATGATTTCCAAGAGCGACTCGTGGCCGATGCCATTGAGCCTGTGGGCAACACACCAGAGGAGTTTGGGGCTCAAATTGTCAGTGATTTGGCCGCTTGGAACAAGTTGATCAAGACGGTCAATATCAAGGTGGAATAGCGCCTGAAGCTCAGTTCAAGGCTTGGTGCCTTGTGGGTCAAGAAAAAAGGCAGCAACCTCTTTTAAGTTGCTGCCTTTGTTGAACGAGCGTCCTCGTGAGCGTTTGATTACTTTGCAGTGTATTTGATATCTACACGGCGATTCTTGGCCCAAGCATCTTCGTTGTGGCTGTAATCCACGGGCTTTTCTTTACCAAAGGAGACGGCCTCGATATTGGCCGCTGATGCGCCAGTCAGCTCCAAGGCCTGTTTGACCGCATCGGCTCTTTTTTGTCCGAGTGAGAGGTTGTACTCTCTGCCGCCGCGCTCATCGGCATTGCCCTCTAAACGAACTTTGGCAGCCTTGTTGCCAGCCATGTACTTGGCGTGGGCCGTGACGATCACACCGTCGGCTTGGGTGATGGTGTACTTGTCAAACTCAAAGAAGACGCTCTTCTTTGAAAGAGGTGAGCTTGGATCATCGAAGGGGTTGATGACCACTTTGGCAACAGCGGTTTGAGCTTTGCCACTGAGGTCAGCTGTGGGC
>JBAXNB010000005.1:0-39745 GCA_037134015.1 Betaproteobacteria bacterium
AATGTACATGAGAGAACTGGGAACGGTTGAGCTCTTGACCCGAGAAGGTGAGATTGAGATCGCCAAACGCATCGAAGGTGGTTTGATGGCCATGATGGAGGCCATTTCCGCCTCTCCAGCAACCATCGCTGAAATCTTGCGAATGGCCGAGGACATTCGCGAAGGCAAGGTGGTGATCTCTAGCGTGGTGGACGGTTTTAGCAACACCGATGAGGCCGATGACTATGTGGCCGAGGAGGACTTTGATGAATTCGATGAAGCCGATGACGATGACGGCAAAGGCGGATCCAAAGCACTGACCAAAAAACTTGAAGAACTCAAAAAAGAAGCCCTAGGCCGTTTTGATTTGATCGCTAGTTTGTTCGATGCGGTTCATAAAGTTTATGACAAAGAAGGCTATGGCACAACGGCTTATCAAAAGGCACAAAAGGCATTGAGTCTTGAGCTGATGACGATTCGCTTTACCGCCAAAACAATTGAAAAATTATGCGAGATGGTCAGAGCGCAAGTTGAAGATGTGCGTAAAAAAGAACGTCAACTCAGACGCATCATCGTGGACAAGTGCGGCATGCCACAAGATGTTTTCGTCAAAGACTTCCCGCCAAATTTACTCAATCTCTCGTGGGTGGTCAAACAAGCCAACGCGGGCAAGAATTGGTCGACCACCATCAGCAGAAACATTCCACCGATTCAAGAGTTGCAACAAAATTTAATTGATCTGCAAACCAAAGTGGTGGTCCCCTTGGGCGAGCTCAAAGACATCAACAAGCGAATGAACGAGGGAGAAGCGGCCTCCAGAAATGCCAAAAAAGAAATGATTGAGGCCAATTTGCGCTTGGTGATCTCCATCGCAAAGAAATACACCAACCGTGGTCTTCAATTCTTGGATTTGATTCAAGAGGGCAACATCGGCCTGATGAAAGCAGTTGACAAGTTTGAATACCGTCGAGGCTATAAATTCTCAACCTACGCAACTTGGTGGATTCGACAGGCCATCACTCGCTCGATTGCAGACCAGGCCAGAACGATTCGAATTCCAGTTCATATGATCGAGACCATCAACAAAATGAACCGCATCAGTCGTCAACATTTGCAAGAGTTTGGCTTCGAACCCGACGCAAGCATCTTGGCTGAAAAAATGGAAATCCCAGAAGACAAGATCAGAAAGATCATGAAAATTGCCAAGGAGCCCATCTCCATGGAAACGCCCATTGGAGACGATGACGATTCACATTTGGGCGACTTCATTGAAGACTCCGCCAACACGGCTCCGATTGAGGCAGCCATGCAGGCGGGTTTGAGAGATGTGGTCAAAGACATCTTGGATGGACTCACCCCAAGAGAAGCCAAGGTCCTTCGCATGCGATTTGGCATTGAGATGAGCACCGACCACACCTTGGAAGAAGTGGGCAAGCAATTTGACGTGACCCGTGAGCGCATCAGACAAATTGAAGCCAAAGCCTTGAGAAAACTCAAGCACCCTAGTCGCAGCGACAAGCTTAGAAGTTTTATTGACACGCTTTGAAGCACAGATAAAAACTTCGCTGATCGGTCGTCGGATCTGAAACCCAAGGTTTCGATCCGACTTTTTTTTGGACCGCGCTCTCTAGAAGTTGACTATACTGGTGAGTATTTAAAACACAACCCAAGGGAGTCCAACCATGAACTATCAATGGAGCATCCGGTGTCTCACAAGCATTTACATGATGTTGGCATTGCAAGGCTTACAAGCCCAGACCTTTCCAACAAAACCCATCAAAGTCATTGTGCCAACAGCCAGCGGTGGCCCTAGCGACACCTGCATGCGTGCTGTCGCTCAAGCCATGCAAAACCAACTTGGACAATCCATCACCATCGAGAATGTCACGGGTGCCACGGGAAGCATTGGACTTAACAAGGTGGCGAGCTCTCCAGCCGATGGTTATACATTGGTTGTGCCAAGTGCCGCAAACACTGCAAGCTTAGCAACACGTCCGCAAAATAGCTTCGATGTGATGGGTGGATTTAAGCCGATTGGTAAAATCTGCAATGCCACTCAAACCCTTGTTGTCTCCCCCTCAATGGGCATTAAAAGCGTGGAGGAGTTGATCAAGTACGCAAAGGCCAATCCAGGTAAACTGTCTTTTGGCAGCATTGGCATTGGATCAAGCCAACACTTGGTGGGCGAAATGTTTGCTGTTGCCACTGACATTGACATGCAACACATTCCTTTTAGGGGTGAGGCCTTGGCAGCCACTGAAATCGCCGCTGGGCGTGTACAACTGATGTTCATGGCTGGCGCCAAACCTTTCATCGATAGCAAATTGGTGGTAGGTCTAGCGACCACCAACAAAGACACTTGGGCTCCCATGGCCAACTTGCCCTCTATGGCCAAAACGAGTGTGCCAGGATTCACTTACAACGGCTGGAACGGGATCATGGCACCTGCTGGCACGCCCGATCAAGTCATTCAACTTTTAAGCAAAGCCTTGGCTGAGGCTTTGAAAGACGACAAGGTTCGCGGCGTCATTTCGTCCATGGGCAACATGCCAGGTCTTGGGACTCCTGAAGAGTTGTCTGAGCAAATGAAAGCGGATATCTACATGTTCAAAAAGATCATGAAGGATAGGAATTTAAACTTCAACGACCAGTAGGGTCCATTCTCGAAAAACAAGCAAGCCCTACAAAACTCTTGCTAGGACCTCTTAAAGAGCGACTTCCATCTGGCCATCAAGACCTTCCAAAGCAATGAAAAAGCGGAGATTTCGTTGGACCCCTGAGTTTCAATGCGCGCAGTTGAAAGGCCAGCGACCCCTCCATCAGATGGCGCCACGCTCAAAGGAGAAGTGAAAGACTTAAAGTCTTTGGACTTTTGCTCTAAGTTTCTGGCAAATTGAGAAATCAATTGCTCAGAAATTTCTGAAATCATTCCCACCCCACGTCCATATTGCGCTACCTGCCCGGCCAATTGAACATCGCTTTCAATTTGAACTTGAGTGCCATGATCGCAGGCCAGGAGTTGAAATTTGATGTCGGATTGAGCACTGCCGCGACCTTTTTCTTCACGCCAATTCGCAGACACGTCGGCACACAGATTTTGCTCATCTTTCATTTTGAAGTGAAGGGTCCCCGCAAAAACCATCGATACGGGACCTAACTTGACTTTGATCCGACCCTTTTGAGTGTTTTCGTCAATGAACTCTGTCAACTCGACCCCTGGGAAACAAGGGGCAATCTCTTGGATGTTCATCAAAAAGACCCAAGCGTCACGAGGCGCGAGGGGAACCGTAAATTGATTTTTTAATTGCATATCTTCTCTAAAAACCTATGGGTTTGTCACTCAAGACCTCACCAGCGCGAGCAAGGTCCCAGCATATTCAAGAGCCATATCGGGTGAAGCATGTGTTGCTTTTTCTTGGTATTTTTTTATCGTCTCCAACACCAAACGAGGCTTAGCAGAGAGCTTTTCAATGAACAGCTTGGTTTGCGCTTCAAAGGAGGCTTGTGCATAGACTTGGCTGGCCATACCCAGCTGCTTGGCTTGTGCTGCATCCACAGATTCAGCTGAATAGATCAAATAGGAGAGCGCTTTGGCTGGGATTTTCCCAAGCGCGGCACACATGGCCATGGTGGGAGGAATATCGTGTTCAATTTCTGGAAAGGACATCTTCACTTGTGAAGAAGTCAGGGTCAAGTCACAAGCCACAGCCAAAGCGCAACCAAAGCCCACTGCATCGGCGTGGACCTTGGCCACCACGGGTACTGGAACATCAGCGATGGCTTTGTAGACGTCAAGCACCGCACCCATCATGTTGACCCTGATCTCATAAGGTGTCATACCCGTTCTGGATTCGCCTTTGCCGTCTCGACCTTTGCAAAAGTAATCCCCCGATGCTTCAATGACCAGCAAATGGTTGGACGGGTCTTCGCCACAAGTTCTCAAGACCTTTGCCAACTGAAACATCATGGCTCGGGTCAATGCATTGCCCTCATGGGGACGACTCAAGTCAATGTAGGAGACCGATCCTTTTTGGGCGACCTTGAATTCAAATTCAGACATTTCTTTCCTTACTAAAATTTTTCATCCTCTGAGGTTTGGAATCAGAGAGATCCAAAGCAGATCAGTCACTCAGTGATCGATGCGAGATGTGGGCCTAGCAACTCAATGATTTTTTGTGGACTGATGGGTGCTTGTGAAATTTTCACATCAAAGGGCTTGAGCGCGTTTTCTACAGCGCCTATGATCGCCGCGATGGCTGGAATGGTACCACTCTCACCTGCGCCTTTGACTCCCAATGGGTTCAAAGGTGAAGGTGTTTCAAGGTGCACCAAATCTATCACAGGCATGTTCGTTGACAAAGGCATCAAGTACTCGCCAAAATTGGTAGAAACGGGTTGTGCATTTTCATCAAACACCATCTCCTCTAGCAAAGCATTGCCAATCCCATGGGCTGCACCACCAATGATTTGTCCATTGACCACCATTGGATTGATCACTTTCCCACAGTCATGGGCGATACACATGCGGTGAATATCCACCATGCCCGTTCCCACATCGACCTCCACCTCTGCCACAATTGTCGCATTGGAGTAGGTCGAGCGTTCTGGCATAAAGTAAGACGTGTGCTCTAAGCCAGGTTGCATGCCATTGGGCATTGCAAACCCAGGCATTCCCACTGACTTCACGGCGACTTCCTTCAATTTGCAACTGATGCTGGGGTTGGCTTTATCAAACACCACATCATTTTCAATCTCAAGATCTTCTGGATTCTTTGACAAAATCACTGCTGCATAAGCTTTGATTTTCTTGGCAACTTCGATCGCCGCCATATGAACCGATGACCCCGCGTTGACAGCCGTCCTTGCAGCAAAGGTCCCCACTCCAAGTCCTAAATTGGCGGTGTCACCCGTCACCACTGTGATGTCTGTGGGATTGGCGTTGAGTTGATCCGCGGCTATTTGTGCTAGTGTCGTTTTATGCGACTGCCCCTGCGGTACAGCACTGGTATACACCGTGATTTTCCCAGTGGTAGAAATCTTAACCGTTGCTCCCTCATAAGGGCCCAATCCAGTGGCCTCGACACCGTTGGCCATCCCTATGCCCAAGTAACGTCCTCTTTCTCTGGCTGCTTGTTGTCGCGTTGCAAAGCCGGCGTAATCGGCTTGATCCAACGCAGCTTGTTGACAAGCTGGGTAGTCTCCACTGTCATAGGTCACCGGACGTCCATCTCTAAAAATGATCCCCACGTTGTAAGGCATCTGCTCTGGCTGAATAAAGTTCCTTCTTCTGACCTCGGCGGGATCCAAATGCAACTCATTGGCAACACGGTCCATCAAACGCTCCATGGCAACAACCGCCTGAGGGCGACCTGCACCGCGAACTGAAGTGACTTGAATCTTGTTGGTGTACATGGAGTACACCTCCAACTTGAAGGCTGGAATGACATAAGGACCTGGCACTGTGGTTGCACTGATCCATGGCACCACAATTCCCCAAGGCACGTAAGCGCCATTGTCGTGAACCAGTCGACCACGAACGCCAAGTATTTTGGCATCGTCATCGACGGCAATTTCAACATCCCAATATTGGTCTCGTTCTTGGTGCGTCGTTAAAAAATTCTCTCGCCTGTCCTCAATCCATTTGACCGGCCTTCCGAGCATCTTCGACGCAATAGAGATGTTGGCGTATTCCGGATAAAAAGACCCCTTCGGACCAAAACCGCCACCCACATCAGGAGCCATCACTCGCAGTTGACTGTCTCCAATGTCAAAGAGCTCGAGCATACATCGTTTGATGCGATGGGAGCCCTGTGAAGAAACGTGCAAGGTGTAGGTGTCTCCTGATCTCTCATATTGAGCCACCGCACCTCTGCACTCCATAAAAAAGGGACCTCCCCTGTGCTGAAAAAGTTTTTCTTTGAACACGTGCTTTGGACTCGCAAAGGCCTTGTCGGTGTCCCCAGACTTCACGTCAAAGTAGGCAGCTACATTGCTTGTCATGCCTAAATGGGCCTTTGCAGAGCTTTCTTCCAAGGCTTGAAGACAATCATTGGCAACAGCCAAAGGCTCGTATTCAATGTCAATCAATTGCGCAGCATCCTCAGCAATGTAGCGATTGTCAGCAATCACACAAGCGATTGGCTCACCCACATAGCATGCCTCATCCTTGACCAAGGTGTACGGCAGCTTCGTTACTTTGATAGAGGGATGTGGTACCAACAAAGGCAAGGTCTGTGCTTTCACAACATCTGGTAAATCTGCATAGGTCAAAACCGCATGCACGCCAGGAACAGCCAACGCCAGAGACTTGTCGATCGAGATGATCTTTGCATGTGCATGCGCACTTCTAGCAAAAGCCGCATGAAGCATCCCTGGCATTTGAATGTCGTCAACATACCGACCCTCGCCCTTGAGAAATGCAGGGTCCTCTTTTCTTTTAAAGGATTGGCCAAACCAAGTTGTTTTCATTTTTTCATCTCACGTATCTTTTTTGCTGCGTCCAAGACTGCATCAACAATGGGCAAATAACCTGTGCAGCGACACACATTACCGGACAACATCTCCCTGACCTCAGTCTCACTTGGACTGGGGTTATCAAGTAAAAACTCAGTCATGGTCATCAAGATACCAGAGGTACAAAATCCACATTGCAGCGCATGGTGGTCCTGAAAGGCTTGTTGCAATACATTTAAAACACCGCCGCTCGCTAAACCTTCTACCGTTTGCACGTGTGAATGGTGACATTGAACCCCAAGCATCAAACACGATCTGACACTGTGACCATCCACCAAAACTGTGCAAGCACCACAAGCACCGTGCTCACAACCGACGTGCGTGCCAGTGAGTGAACATTCTTGTCTTAAAAAATCAACCAATGTGGTTCGGGTTTCAATGGACCTCGAATAAGTGACCCCGTTGACGTTGACCGTTATTTCTCTTGTATCAGACATGCTGGTTCTCCTGAGCACTTAAACACGCTGCTTTTAAAACCCTGTAGGACATGATTTTGGCCAAATGCTTGCGGTAAGTTGCGTTGACATAAGAGTCCTGCATGGCATCGAGCTTGGAAACCTCTGCGGCAAATGCCTTGAGCACTGGTTCTGTAGGTTTTTCGCCCTGCAATGAAATCTCCATGTCTCTCATGCGCAGTGGCCGATGGGTCATACCAGAAATAGAAAATGTTGCTTGAGAAATCGTTCCATTGGGAGCCAATAAAATCAAAGCTGAACAGGCCACAATCGCATAGTCACCATGTCTTCGAGCGAACTCATCAAAAGCATACCCATGTTTTTGAGATGGAACATTGAAAGTGATATCGGACAGCATTTCACCCTCATCGATTTGAGTGGTCAAATAGCCTTGACCAAAATCGTCCATGGATACGTCTCGATCGCCAGATTTTGATATGATTTTGATCTTGGCATCCAACAAAGACGAAATATTGACCAATTCGGCACTGGGATCGAAATGGCAAAGTGACCCACCCAAAGTGCCTCGGTTCCTGGTTTGGCGGTGACCCACAAACGACAAGGCCCTGGTCAAAATTGGGCATTGCTCGGAAATATCTTTTGAGAACTCGATGCTCCTTTGCCGCGTCATGGCACCAATGTTCAATTGATTGCCAGAAAATCGAATGAAATCCAACTCTTTGACATGGTTTAAATCGATCAAGTGGTCTGGCATGAGAAAGCGAAAGTTCATCATGGGCATGAGGGACTGACCTCCTGCCAATAACTTTGAATTTTCAAGCGTTGAAATTAAATCCAACACCTCACTTCTTGTGTGAGGATCATGGTAAGTGAATGGTGCGGGTTTCATAATGGCTTGTATTAGAATTTCTCAACGGTGGAAGTTGGCGTCTCAGGACTTAAATCCTCTCGACGACGCAAGAGGGTCTCTAAACCATTGGCCTCCCAGTCGCCAGCAACAGCACGCTGGGCAAATTTTTCCCATGTGTCGTTCCAGTCCCCTAGGGTATAGCCATGCCAAGGTTGCTTCATGACCAAAGGCGGCAACCCAAGCTCGTCCCAAAGATCCTTTGCACGAAGCATGTAAGGCTTTGCTGGCAAAGCCAAGGGAGCTAAATCGTGTTTTTGTGTCGCATCGATCAACAACGTGGACTCTTCTTTTTTGGGGCCATATTGAGAACCTTGAACACCCCGTCGATAAGGAACCAATTGGACATCGGTCATGGGCGTCATCCTATAGGCCATCGACCAAAAGACCGCATCTGTACTTTGCGGATCGATGTCTTCACTGACAGCCACTACAATTTTTCCACATTCAGGCCTTAATGTGGAGGCGCCATGTAAGCCACGCCAAACCTCTGTTTTATTCGCACCCCGCTCAAACTGCAAGAAAATCACGGGCCGTAAATTTGACAATGGCTCGTGCATGACCACGCGTTTGACGCATTTGATAGACATCTCATCTCTAAGATGAGACAAAAAGATAGGCTCATAAGCCACCCGCTTGACCACACTTGACTCACTTGGAGTGACTTGACTGATGATGGCCGTAAAGACTGCTTTTTTTCGGTGGGTAATGGCCGTGACTTGCATAGGCATATTGAAGGCCTCCAAAGCGACATATCCATTGCTCTCGCCAAACGGAGCCTCAGGCTCCAAGGTCGAAGGATCGATCAGCCCTTCGATGACGATTTCACTGTCTGCAGGAACTTGCAAGTCCACACTGACACACTTGACCATTCGAATAGGCTCACCCGCCAAAGCACCTGCGACCGCAATCTCATCCAAGTCGACGGCCAATTTTTGTGGCCCTGTAAAGAACACGATCGGAGAAGCGCCAATGACGATGGCCATTGGCATCAGCTCTTTTCTTTCTCGGTACTTTAGCCAATGCACCCAGCCACCAGCACCACCCACACGAGCCACCATTCGAACCACCAATCGGTCGGTTGCTTTGAGGGCTGCGCGATAGGTACCCATATTCTGAACACCGCTGTCTGGATCTTTAGAAATGCATAAAGTTGCAGTCAAATAAGGTGCCGCATCAAAGCCAGGGGTGGAAATAGGAACTGGTAAAAGGGCGAGCCCTCCGCCATCCTTCTTCAAGTCTTCTCCTTGTATCACCACTTCTTGGCAAGGTGCCTGACTGATGTAGAGTGGAGGAATAGGATTTTTGATGGCTTGCATCCAGGCTTTGCCAATGTTATCCACCTGTTGTCCCATCCCAATCGCATAGATGTCAGCGGATGATGCAAAGGCTCCAATTGACACAGGCATGTCGTATCGCTTGCCTTTTGAATCTACGACATGGGTGAACAAAAAAGCTTTTCTTTGCTCTTCTGGCAATCCACCTACAAACTGCCATCTAACCAAGGGTTGCATCTCGGTGTCTTTGTTGATGGGCTGATCTATGGTGACCAATAAGCCTCTTTTATCTAAATCAGCCAGATGCTCTTGAAAGTTATTGGCTGGTTTTATTTTTTTATCTTCAGACATCACATACCCTCAGACTCTTTGCGAGTCGACATTGAATTCAATCATCAAAAAAATACGCTACTTCAAAACCCGCCCGCTTGAGAGCAGTTTTATGTTCAATTCATACTCTTCCCGAACACGAGCTTGAAAATGCTCGCTGCTAGAAGCTAGAACTGTAAAACCAACGGCCTCAAACGCCTCTTTGGTCTTTGGATGCTTCAAGGCACTTTGAAGTGCACTTTGAAGTTTATTGGACACATCCAAAGGAATTCCCTCAGCCGCAACAAAACCAATCCAAGATGAATAGGTCCAATTCTTAAGCTCCTGAACACCACTTTCCTTCATGGTAGACAGAAATGGCAACTTGTCGTTCCTATTTGCACCCGTGATGCCAAGGGCAATCAAAGAGCCGTTGTTGATGTGGTTCAAAACATCGCCAACATCGGGCATGAGCATGTTGACTTCACCAGAGAGAACGCCCATCAGCGCAGGGCCACTGGACTTGTACGGAACATGCAGCACATTCAAACCCAGCACATTCAAAAAAGAGGCCGTTGAGAAATGCAGAGTCGTTCCATTGCCCCCACTGCCATAGGTCAACTTACCAGGATTCGCTTTGGCATAGGCCATCAATTCAATTAGATTTTTGGCTGGAATGGATGGGTTGATCACAAGAACACGGTTATTTTCTATGCCGTTGGCCAACATGACAAAATCCTTAAGGGGATCGTAGCCAATGTTTTTGTCAATCGCTGGGCTGATGGTCATTGAAGCGGCGGAACACGCAGCGAAGGTATAGCCGTCTCTAGCTGATCGCAACAAGGTCTCAATGCCAATTTTTTGCGACGCTCCTGGCTTGTTAATGATCACCACTCGCTGATCCAAAATCTTTGACAGCTCATTGGCAACAATTCTTGCCGTCATATCAACTGGTCCTCCAGGGGCAGTCGGGACAATCAAGGAAATGGGTTTACTAGGATAAATTTCTGCACCAGATGCAGCATTCAACAAGGCAAAAAAGATTGCCAAGCAAAAAAATAAAGACGTTTTAATCGGTAAGTTATGCATCAAAGAACCAGCAAAACAGTGATGTGTTTTGCGTTTTTATATGACGCCTGATTATTGATCTTTTTTTTATTTTAAGCAATAGATCTGACCCTTATCAACCCATTGTTTTAGTGTTGATGGATTCACATTGAACTGCATATTCAAGCCTTGACTGCGATTGACTTACAAACCATCCAAGCTAGATCACATCCGCATTGCAACTCTCTGATTAAGCGTCTTACCAAGCACGAAAGCCTGTCGTTTTAAAATTCATCAACTCCACAATTCAATCGTTTGATATGAGATTGAAAGAGACCCTTTTTCAATCTGGTGTTAAAAAAGTAAAGACAAACTCACCATGAACAACACCAAGTTTGACAATGGAATTCAAAAATAAAATTTGATCAAAAACTATCATCCTTACTAGGGTTATCACTCTAACTGTGCATGACAGATCAATCGTCAAATGGGGTTAGAAGTCATCTAGGGTCAAGTCGATGGAGCTCCAAAGCATGAAAACCAACCTGTCACAAACGGACCGCGTTCTAAGGATACTCTTGGGCAGCGTGCTGCTCAGTTTGAATTTTACAGGGGTCGCAAGCGCTTGGAGTTTTTACACGGGATTGGCCTTGCTTTTATCCTCGGCCGTGAGCTTTTGCGCGCTCTATGCGGTTCTTGGTCTGGGCAGTTGTGAGACAAGCAACCCAGTCACATCGCATCCGACAGGACCGAGCACTTGATTGCTGGCGTTCAAGACGTGAAGTCTTCAGTATCGACTTCAACAGAATTTTGAGCGTTGTAGCGAGGACCTGTAACGGTCTTGTGATTGATCAATCCCTCCAAGCGTTGCATCACCTCCTCACTTAAAGTCAATCCCACAGCTCCCCAATTGTCCGCCAAATGATCGGCATTTTGCGTACCTGGAATGGCAATGAGTTGTGGCTCTTTGGTCAACAACCAAGAAAGCGCCAACTGCGCTGGCGAGTAACCAAGTTCTTTGGCCAACTTGAAGTACTCGGGCAGCAGGGTTTGATTTTTCTTGAAATTCTCTGGCTCAAACCTAGGCATGGCTCGACGAATATCTTTGGCGTCCAATTGCGTGACATCCAAATCGATGGAACATAAAAAACCCCTTGCAACTGGACTGAAGGCCACAAAGGCAACGCCCAAGTCCTTACAGGTTTTTAAAACAGCGATCTCAGGGTTTCGACTCCACAATGAATACTCCGTTTGAACCGCAGAGATGGGGTGCACTTGGTGTGCTTTTTTGATCGTTGCCGAGGAGACTTCACTCAAACCAATGGCTCTCACCTTGCCTTGAACAATCAAATCCGCAAGGGCACCTACACTGTCCTCAATGGGCACTTTTTTATCCCAACGGTGCAAATAATAGAGATCGATCACATCCGTTTTTAAACGCATCAAGCTGTCTTCACAGTTCTTCTTGATGGCCTCAGGCCGTCCGTCAATCACCCTTTTCAAGCCGTCAGGAAATTGCACGCCAGCCATGCCGCCCTTGGAGCACAACGTGATCTCAGAGCGGTGAGCCTTTAAAAGAGGTCCTAACAAGGTCTCATTGGCCCCAAAGCCGTAAAGAGCTGCCGTATCAAACAAATCCATCCCAAGGTCAAGCGCTCGATGGACCACTTTGGCAGCAGCTTGCGCAGTTGGAGGCGTGCCGTAGGCATGGCTAAGGTTCATGCACCCCAATCCGATGGGATGAACCTGAAATGGACCGATCGAGCGTTTGGACATGGAAAATCTACTTTTGAAGAAATTGGAGAATCAATGGTGCATTTGTTGCTCTAAATCATGGAGCACTTGGTAACAAGCCAAAACGTTTTCAACGCTTGAGTTGGGTTGCCTACCTTCTCTGATGGCGGCAAAAAATTCGCGGTCTTGAATTTCAATGCCGTTCATGCTCACATCGACTTTTGAAACATCTATTTGCTCTTCTTTACCGTTGTACAAATCATCGTACTTGGCCAAGTAGGTTCCCTTGTCACCAATGTAGCGGAACCAAGTCCCCAAGGGTCCATCGTTGTTGAACGATAACGACAAGGTACAGATCGCACCATTGGCCGCTTTCAGCTGAACACTCATGTCCATGGAAATTCCCAGTGCAGAATGAATGGGGCCTTGAATAGCATTGGCTTTGACGATGGGGCTACCGCACTGATACGCAAACAGATCAACCGTGTGCGCAGCATGGTGCCACAACAAGTGGTCCGTCCAACTCCTGGGTTGGCCCAAAGCATTCATGTTGGTTCTTCTGAAAAAATACGTTTGAACATCCATTTGCTGGATATTGAATTCGCCCGCTTTGATTTTTTTGTTGATCCATTGGTGACTGGGGTTGTAGCGTCTTGTATGACCGGCCATGGCCACAAGGCCGCTGGCTTTTTGCAAGGCCACAATGGCTTTGGCATCGTCTAGACGGTCGGCCATGGGAATCTCAACTTCCACATGCTTACCAGCCTGGAGACATTGAATCGTTTGCTGAGCGTGCATTTGAGTAGGCGTGCACAGGATCACGGCGTCCACCTCCGCAATCGCCAAGCTCTCGGCCAAATCGGTCGTGACGTGTGCAATGCCATATTGTTTAGCAATCTCTTGAGTCTTATCAAGCGTGCGCCCGACCAAAGAAATAACCTCAACGCCATCGATTTTCTTGATGCCATCAAGATGCTTGTTACCAAATGCACCTGCCCCTGCAAGTGCGACTTTAATTGTTTTCATAGAATTTTCCTTTTGACTGATATTGGATAATGAACGGTTCAATTGTTTTTAAGAATGGCATGGCCCACGGCTGTATTGGACGCTGGGACGTGATAGAAACGATGCACCAACTCACAAGCCGCACCACCATCAATGTCTGACATGGCACCTCTGGCGATCAGCCACATCACGAGCTCAATGCCTTCACTGCCAGCCTCGCGCACATATTCCATATGATCTATCGCTGCTGCACTCGTAGGATCGTTGATCAAGAGATCTAAAAATTTGGCATCGAACTCTTTGTTGATCAAACCAGCCCTAGGCCCCTGAAGCTGATGGCTCATGCCACCCGTACCCCAGATTTGAACATTCAGGGCTTGATCAAAACTGTTGATCGCTTTACCAATGGCTCGCCCCAGTTGAAAGCAACGGTTTCCGCTAGGAATGGGATATTGAACCACGTTCACAGCGAAGGGGATGACGGGGCATGGCCACGCTTTCACCTCGCCACACATCAACGACAACGGCACGGTCAATCCATGGTCAACATCCATTTTGTTGACAATGGTGAGGTCAAAATCTTGTTGGATCACAGAATGCGCAATGTGCGAAGCTAGCTCAGGATGCCCATAGACCTTGGGAACGGGCCTAGGACCCCAGCCTTCATCCGCAGGCATGAATTCCGCCGCACACCCAATGGCAAAGGTTGGAATCATCTCTAAACTGAACGCTGTCGCGTGGTCGTTGTAGACCAAAAAGATGACATCCGGTTGATTTTCTTTCATCCATTGCTTGGAGAACTCATAGCCTTTGAACAGCGGCTCCCAATAGGGTTCATGGGACTTGCCCAAATCAAGGGCCGCGCCAATGGCGGGCACGTGCGAGGTAAATACACTGGCTGAAATTTTCGCCATATCAAACACTCCCTTTTTGATGATGTTGACCTTGAGGTTGACGGTGTGCTTGCGCATCCCCATCCTCACCAACAAAACGATTGCCATTGGCCGAGCGTCCACCCGCAATCATCATGTTGCGGTACTCCTCTTCCGTCATGCCCGTCATGCTTCCAGCCATTTGCTGAAAACTTTTACCATCGGTGGCGCCAATTTTGGCCAAGAAATAAATATTTCCGCCTAAAGAAATGCATCTGTTGAGATCTCTATCGAGCACCGCTTGTTTTTGCGCTTCCGTCATGGCCCACTCGTCCAAATAGGCGCGCTCATTGGATTTGAATCTCTCGCGGTTCTCAGACTTCATCAGGGTCATGCAAAACTGATTGAGCCAATAGCCTTTTCTAGACTGTTCGGCATCGAAAATGGTGGTGCCTGGCACATCAAGGTAAGGTTTATCAAGCGACATGTTGCGTCTCCTCAGGCCAATACAAACGACTTGGGTTATCGACCAACAAACGCTGTTGAAGTGCAGTTGTCGTGGCAATCAAGGGAATGAAGTCCACCAACAAACCATCATCAGGCATGTGATCCTTTAAATTGGGGTGAGGCCAATCTGTGCCCCAAATCACTCGATCAGGAAAGGTCTCGACCAAACGTTTAGCAAATGGAACGACGTCGTGATAGGCGTTTCGCTCACCGTTAAGGGCAGCAGGTCCCGTCACGGTGAGTCTTTCTGGACAAGTGACCTTGCTCCACACATTTTGATGCTCTGTCATGAATTTAATGAACAACTCAAACTCTGGCCCATCGACAGGCTTGGTGACATCGGGTCGGCCCATGTGGTCCACAACAACTGTGGTGGGTAACGCCGTGAAGAAATCCCACAGTTCCGGCAAATCCACTGCCTCAAAGTAAATGACCACATGCCAACCCCATTTGGCAATGCGTCCAGCAATGTCCATCAACTCATCCTTGGGCGTGAAGTCAACCAAGCGCTTCACAAAATTGAATCTGACCCCACGCACGCCGGCATCATGCAGCTTTTGAATCTCTGCATCGCTCACATCTCTTTTGACCGTTGCCACTCCCCTGGCTTTACCGTCTGAGTGAGTGAGCGCATCCACAAGAGCCCTGTTGTCAGCGCCATGGCAAGTGGCTTGAACAATGATGTTTTTGGCAAAGCCCAAATGATCTCGCAAGGCAAACAATTGCTCTTTGCTGGCATCGCAGGGCGTGTACTTTCTCTCTGGCGAATAGGGAAAAACATCCGAGGGTCCAAACACATGGCAATGCGAATCGATCGCACCTGCAGGCAGTTTGAACTGTGGTTTTGATGGGCCTTGATACCAATCAAGCCAACCGGGGGTTTTAGTAAAGTCAGTCATTTCAAATTCCTCAATTTCAGTTTAACTATCAATGTCGTTGCGTCTTTTAATCGGGTTGGATCTGAGCTTGGCGAATGAGTTTTTCATACCGCACGCGCTCTGAATGCAACAATTCGGCAAATTGTTCTTTGGATGCAAGGGTCACTTCACCCCCTACGGAGCTCATCTTTTCTCTCATCTCTGAACTCGTCAAGGCCTTTTGCACCTCTTGATGCAAAAGAACCAATATGTTTTTGGGTGTGGCACTGGGTGCCACCACACCGTACCACACCGATGCCTCAAATCCAGGAAAACCTTGTTCAGACAGCGTCAACGCATCCGGAAACATGGGCGTTCTCTTGGAACTCAAAACAGCCAAGACTTTGAGTTTACCGCTGCTCACATGCGCCAGCACCTCCAAGGCATTCATGGACAACACGGGAACTTGCCCCCCCAAAACATCGGTCACGGCCTGAGCGCCCCCCTTGTATGGAATGTGCGTCAATTCAATGGCTGCAGCTCTTGCAAAAATCTCCATGGCCAAATGGGGGGTCGAACCATTACCAGGACTGGCATATGAAATGCTCTTGGGGTCTGCCTTGGCTTTCTCCATCAGGTAAGCAACATTTCTCAAAGGAGAGTTTGAAAGCGTCGCAATCACGACAGGGATCTTGCCCACCAAGGAAACGACGGCCAACTCCTTTTCAGCATCAAAAGGGGCGGGTTGATAAAGCGACATGTTCGCCGCCAGTGCATTGGCAGCCAGCATCAGAGTGTGTCCATCAGGTTCAGCAGCAATGACCGATTTGACGGCAATGTTGGTCCCCGCTCCAGGCTTATTTTCAACCACAAAGTTCATACCCATTTGAGCGGAGAGACCTTTGGACAGTGATCTAGCGACAAGATCAACCGCACCTCCAGCCGTGTAGCCCACAATCATTTTGATGGGCTTGTTGGGATTCAAAGGTGAGAGCTGAGCAAATACATTTGAAATGCCACAACCGCTCATCAAGCAAGCCATGGCCAACAGGGTCTTGGTCTTGATCCCCATCCACCACCGTCCATGAACTTCAAGCTCAAGTGACCGTCTTGCCATCTGTGTCCCCTTAAAAAAATACATGCTAAAAGAGCTCTTTGATCCAATGAGCCATTGACATCAATCGATGTATTTCAATCCAGCCTTCTCTAAGGGTTCCCGCATCTTGTACATATCTAAGCCCAAGACGCCTGCTGCCAATTTTTCTCTTTTGGCACCCTCGTTGTCTTCACGGGCTTGAGCAGCATCGGCTGCCTGAGCGGCAATTTGCGCTGGCACCACCACCACACCATCGTCATCGGCCAACACCACATCGCCAGGGCTGACAAGCGTACCGGCACAAACCACGGGAAAGTTCACTGAGCCAAGCGTGGCTTTGATGGTGCCTTTTGCGCTGATGCCTTTGCTCCATACAGGAAAGCCCATCTCGGTCAACTCTTTGACGTCTCTGACACCGGCATCAATGATCAAGCCCTTCGCACCCCTGGCCTTGAAAGATGTGGCCAAGAGATCGCCAAAGAAGCCGTCGCAATTGTCTGCACTGAGCGCCACAACAACGATGTCACCTGGCTGAATTTGCTCCGCAGCCACGTGCAACATCCAGTTGTCCCCCGGGTGAACCAACACAGTCACCGCTGTTCCGGCCACTCTTGCGCCTGTGTAAATGGGTCGCATGTAGGCTTGCATCAATCCCACGCGGCCCATCGCTTCATGAACGGTGGCAACGCCAAAATGCTCCAAGCGCTTGACTTGAGCGGTATCGGCTCTTGTGATGCCACGCTTGACGCAACCCATGGTGTTCATTGACATGATCAATTCCTTTTATTTTTTAAACTTGGTGGTATGCGTTGGGTCAACTATTTTTTGCTTTCAATGCCGCGTCCATTCTGGGGAACACTTTGCGGGCATTGCCTTCATACACCATGTAACGCTCTTGCGCATTCAAGTGCGGGGTGGATTCAATGTAGCGCTTGGTGTCATCAAAATAATGTCCCGTCTCTGGGTCAATCCCACGAACTGCACCAATCATTTCACTGGCAAACAAAATGTTTTTCACTGGAATGACCTTGGTCAAGAGGTCAATGCCTGGTTGGTGGTACACACAGGTGTCAAAATAGATGTTGTTCAGCAAGTGTTCCGACAAAAGTGGTTTTTTCAACTCTTGGGCCAAACCTCTGAATCGGCCCCAGTGGTAGGGAACTGCGCCGCCGCCATGAGGAATCAAGAAACGAAGTGTAGGAAAATCTTTGAACAAATCGGAGGTCAAACACTGCATGAAAGCGGTCGTGTCTGCATTCAAATAATGAGCGCCTGTCGTGTGAAAGCAAGCGTTGCAACTGGTCGACACATGAACCATGGCTGGAATATCGTACTCCACCATCTTTTCGTAAATAGGATACCAATGTCGATCCGACAAAGGCGGTGAGGTCCAATGTCCGCCCGATGGATCTGGGTTCAAGTTGATACCAACAAATCCATAGTCTTTGACACACTTGTCGATCTCAGCGATCGAAGTTTTGGGGTCCACCCCAGGCGACTGAGGCAGCATGGCTGCTCCCATGAAGTTATCAGGAAACAGTTGAGCCACGCGATAACACAACTCATTACAAATTGCTGCCCAAGTCGATGAGACTTGAAAGTCACCGATGTGATGCGCCATGAAGCTGGCGCGTGGGCTGAAAATGGTGATGTCACTGCCGCGTTGCTTCATCAATTTCAATTGATTGGCCTCAATCGTTTCACGCAACTCGTCATCGCTGATTTTCAGATCCGCCACTTTGGGCATCATGGATGGATCTTTGATGCCAGCAATTTGCTTGTTTCTCCACTCTTCCAAGGCCTTTGGGGCGGTGGTGTAGTGACCATGCACATCAATGATCAAGGGGTTGGTCATGCTCATTGCTTATCCTTCTTTGAAAAAATGCCCGCTCTTAGAACAGCGCGGCTGCGCTCATCTACAAAAACCTCTGACGCTTGAGGCCTAAAAAAGCACCCCCCAACGCCAAAATCGATAGACAAGATTTTAGAGATAAACAGACTTTAAAACGCTTTCAAGAGCACTTAAAAACCTCCGGCTTGCCACTATCTGATATAACCTAAATGCATAACATGGGTTAAAATATACAAATTACGACTAACCCAAAGGGCTTCAAGGCTTTTGAAGGTCGCAAGGACCCTCAAATCTCATAAACATGGATTTAAAACAAATTGAAGCCTTTGTGAGAGTTGCCGAATTGGGCAGTTTCACCAAAGCAGCGCTTGCCATGCAAGTCGCGCAGCCCATGCTCAGTCGACACATCCGCCAACTTGAGGTGGAGTTGCATCAAAGCCTCTTGATCCGTAACGGCCGCGGGGTCACGCCCACCGAGTCAGGCTTGTTGATGTTGGAGCACGCCAGGGGCATTTTGTATCAAGTCGCCCTCGCCAAGGAGGAGTTGAGTGGCACCAGTGGCGCCTTGGCGGGCCCCATTTCGATAGGTTTGCCTCCCAGCCTATCCAGACTCATCACAGTCCCCTTGACCTTGGCCTTTAAAACCGCCCTACCCCAAGCCAAACTGTCCCTCACAGAAGGTTTTTCTGCTCTGATGTATGAAAGTCTGAGGGCTGGACGCATCGACATGGCGGTTTTGTACAACCCCGCTCCCTCACAGGACCTAGAGATGACGCAATTGCATGAAGACGCCTTGATCTTGATTGGCAGCAGCAAAGGAATCGGTCAAAAATCCCAAATCCTCCTCAAGTCCAATCTCTCGTTGAAAGACTTGTGCGAACTGCCCTTGATCTTGCCAAGCAAACCCAACGCTTTCAGGTTGTTGATTGAAGTAGAGATGCAAAAACTCAATGCTCGTCCACACATCGCCTTAGAAATCGATGGCATCAATGCTATTTTAGAGCTGGTCAAAGAAGGTCTGGGCTTTGCGGTCCTGCCCACCTACACCCTCAATCAATTCCCAAATCCAGAAGTCTTCACCACCCATTGCATCCAAAGACCTCAACTGCTTTCTCAGTTGATGCTGGTGTGGTCCTCTAAAAGACCCAGCACAGGCACGCAACGGGTCGCCTTGGCTCTGACCCAAAAGGTCATCCAAGAAGCCCTACAGTGATTGAAGACGCAAGCCTCTTGTTCAATCGGGCAGTTCAATCCTCCAAAAACTCATGCAGGTTTTTGATCCAGATGGCTGATCAATGCATCCGCATAGTCTTGCCAAGGGGATTGACCATGGATGCCCGCAAACACCCCCTGAGCAGCCAACTTAGAAACCCAGTCTTGTTTTTCTGCTATGGCTTGAGCCATGAAGGGCGAGGCCCCAGTTTCTGCAACCGTCACAGCCGACTCGCGCATCTCCTCGGCTCGTCTTTTACCATGTTGCACAACGCGACTAAAAAGGTAAGCCCCTTGTTCAACCCAGTCAATGCCAGGCATGGTCTCTTGCAAAGTCGCCAACATGGCTTGCTCAACGCCATAATGTCTTGCCGTCGTGTAGCTCTCAATGACCAAGGCCTCAAGCCCTTTGATCATGATGCTTCTGCACATTTTGATGGCACTGGCAACCCCCAATTTTTCAGAAACGGCTTTTGCATCCCCACCCAAGGATTGAATCACGCTTGCCAAGTACTCTGCTTTGGTGCCACCCAACAACATGGGCACCTTGATGCCGTAAGGGGGGACCGAGGTCATCACGCCAGCTTCCACATAAAAAGCACCTTTGGCGTCAATCAAAGCCGCACAGGCTTGTTTGGTACCAGGGGAGGCAGAATTCAAGTCAATAAAAAATTGTCCAGGCTTGATGGTTTGACTCACCTCTTTGGCCACAGCCAAGGTGTTGGAGGCCGTGACACAAGACACAATCAGGTTGACACCATCGACCAAGTCAGCACAGCCTGAAGCCCTTAAAACCCCCATGTCCCGCACTTGGTCAAGCGCCTCATGGTGCACCTTGGCGTGCTCAAAATTGGCGGACAACTTCAAATCCCAAACCTTCATGCCCTCTTCAAGCTTGACTTTGTCCTTCCATCCCTTTGCAAACGTCTTGCCCACCTCACCGAAACCGATCACACCAATTCGCCATGTTGAGAAATCTTCCATCTTTGATCGCACCTTAGATTGAGTTATTGTTTTGAAATTGCGGCTTTTTCAATCACTTTTCCCCAAATTTTGATCTCCGAGGTGTACCACTCCTGTGCTTGAGCGGGCGTGGATACTTTGGGGTTGATGTTGAGCTCTTGAAATTTTTTCTCTGTTTGCGGATCATGAAGCGCAACATTGATCTCCTTGTTCAATCGATCAACAATGGCTTTTGGCGTCTTGGCAGGCGCAGCCAAACCGTTCCAAGAGGATGCCACCAAGTTTTTATAGCCCAACTCTTTTGCGGTTGGAACATCGGGTAAGGCCAAATTTCTTTGCTCCGAGGTCAACGCCAAGACCTTGAATGTTTTAGCTTTGATTTGCGCCATGACGGGCCCCAAAATTTCAACAGCCACATCCACTTGATTGCCCTTCAAGGCTGTCATCAATGCAGGCGTTCCATTAAAAGGTACCACTTGTGCATCCAAGCCCGTGGCTGATTTGAACAACTCAGCAGTGAGGTTTTGCGTACTCCCGATGTTGATGCTGCCAATGTTCAAACTTGCAGGTTTGCTCTTTGCGTATTGAATCACATCGCCCAGGGTGTTGAATTTAGACTCCGATGAACTCAGTATAGAAATATCAAAGGTCGCCAACAGTCCCACGTTGGTAAAGTCGTTCACGGGATCAAAAGGCAGGGACCTCATGAGCGTTGCACTGACAGCGGTTCCGTTGGAGATCAACAGCAAGGTGTGCCCATCGGCCTCTGCCTTGGCCACCACATCCGCGGCGACCACGCCACCAGCACCAGGCCTGTTTTCAACCACAACCGGTTGACCTAAGCCCTCAGACATTTTTTGAGCAATGACACGTGCGGTCAAATCGGCCACGCCTCCCGCCCCAAAGGGGACCACGATTTTAATGGGCTTACTTGGAAAGTTCACCCCTGTTGAGTTGGGCTGTGCCTGCAATGCGCCGCACAAACTCACGAGCGCCACAACTTTCAAGCCCTTTGCAAAAGATCTGATCCACAATGATTTCATGACTGACTTTCAAATGATTTTTTAATGACCACGCAACAACTCAGGCCAACTTTGGTTCACTGAACACCCAAAAGGTGCTCCAAAAGAGCCGGTTGTTTCAAGAGGGTTTCGGCACGCTCCAGCAAAGCCACCTGACCTCGCTCTAAGACCAAAGCTTGATCGGAAATAGAGAGGATCATTTGTGGATGTTGCTCAACAACGATGGCAGAGATGCCCTCGTCGCGAGTGATCTTCTTTAAGGCCAACAGCAACTCCTCAACAATGATAGGTGCTAGGCCTTCGAGAGGCTCATCAAGAAGCAACACTCTTGGATTGACCATCAAAGCCCTGGCAACCGCCAACATCTGCTGCTCGCCCCCAGAGAGTTGACTGCCCAAATTACCTTGTCGCTCTTTTAACCTAGGAAAGAGCCGATACACCCTCTCGGTGTTCCAGCCCTGTTGATCATGAACACGTCGCTCTACCGCGGTTAAATTTTCATGGACGCTCAAGGACTTGAAGATATTTCTTTCTTGCGGCACCCAGCCCAAGCCGCCTTGTGACAACTTTCGCACGCGCTCATAAGGTGTCCACGTCTCAATCGCGACATCGCCCAGCTTGATTTGACCCTCATGCCGCTTCGTCACGCCAATCAAGGTGTTGATCAGTGTGGTTTTACCCACCCCATTGCGACCTAAAAGGGCCAAGGTTTCGCCCTCTTTAAGTGCAAAGTCAATGTTGGAGATGATCACAGCTTGCGCATAGCCAGCTGTCAAGCCTGAGACTTGCAGGAGTTCACTCATTGCCAAGCTCCATGAACGGCGCCATGGCCCAAATACACTTCCTTCACGCGTTCATCTTTGGCTATGTCACTGGGTTGACCAGAACATAAAACACCACCATTGACCAACACCGTCATTTGTTTGGCGAAACTGAACACCAAGTCCATGTCGTGCTCAATCAACAAGACAGAGACATCTCTAGGCAGTTGATCCACCGTAGCAAGCAATTCCTCACGCTCGCCAGCGGGCACGCCGGCCACAGGTTCATCGAGCAACAACACCTTGGGCTGACAGGCCAAGGCCACCGCTATTTCAAGCAATCTTTGCTTACCGTAACTCAAAGACCTAGAGGCTTGATGGGCCACATCGGTCAAGTGAAATTGCTCTAAAAGTTGATCTACTTGTTCAAGCACCCCAATGTCTTGCCCAAGCCTTGCCCACCACTGAGAGGTCAATCCTCTTGTTTGTGAGACGACGAACGTCAACGTATCAAACGCAGACATGCTTGCAAACAATTGATTGATTTGAAAGGTTCTGACCAAACCCCTTTGAACTCTTGAGTGAGGCGCTAGCTTCGAGATATCTTGACCCAACAGCTCAATTTTTCCTGAGCTGGGTGCAAGCACTCCCGTCAAGAGATTGATCAAGGTTGTTTTCCCAGCTCCATTTGGACCAATCAAGGCGTGTCGATCTCCCTTGAAGATATCCAAATCCACATTTTGTGTGGCCATGATGCCGCCAAAGTTTTTACACAGAGCGCGGGCACTCAAAACTATTTCTGAGCGCTCGGTGGGTTGTGATGTAGGGGTGTTCATGAAGACCTCAAGCCTTTCATGGAGCTCAGTAAACGCTCACGACCGACCAAGACCAGGATCACCAAAAGCAAGCCAATCCAAAACATCCAATACTGCGGCGTGAGAGAAGAGAGTTGATCTTGAATCAGTTTAAAAACAATGGCGCCAATCACACCACCATACAACCATCCCACACCTCCAATGACCAGCATCAGCATCACGTCCGCAGAGCGCTCAAAGGAAAACACATCCAAGGACGCAAAACCCGTTGTTTGAGCTAGCAAGGCACCCGACAAGCCGGCCACCGCAGCAGAAATGCAGTAGATGACCATCAAACTTTTTGAGACCGATAAACCAACGGCCATGGCGCGAAGTCGGTTGTCACGAATGGCCATGAGCGATGCACCAAAAGGCGAATGCACCAAGCGACGCAAGACCATCATCACCAAGATGACGATCCCCACAGAGTACATGCAAGCAACTTGTCCGCTTAAATCAAATTCAAACTTGCCCAGCACGGGACCCATCAAAACGCCTTGCAAGCCATCGGCACCTCCAGTCAACTCACTGAATCGATTGGCCAATTCAAAACAAACAAGCGACACACCAAGGGTCACCATCAGCCGAGTCAGATCGCTGCCTCTCAAAATGGTAAAGCTGCACAACAGGCCCAACAGACCCGAGGAGATCACAGCAAACAACAAGCCCAACAAAGGATCGTTGTACAGGTGCTTTGCAAACAAGCCTGCGCTATAAGCCCCCCAACCAAAGAACGCCGCATGACCCAAGGAGACGATGCCCGAGTAACCGAGAATCAAATCGAGCGCCACAGCGAACAAGGCGGTGACAGCGATTTCGTTGAGCAACATGGCATGTGAAGCAAAGACAAAGGGCGAGGCCAAGGCCGCCAAAACACCCAGCCATTCCCACCATTGGGGTTTGTGTCGAGACAAGACCTCTGAAAGACCCATGGGTACACTCATGACTTGGCACCCCTAGAGAACAGGCCTTGGGGCCTGAAAAGAAGGATGGCGATCATCAACACATAAACCACAAAACCGCCCAATTGAGGGATGTAGTATTTACCCATGACATCGGCCACACCCAGAAAAACAGCGGCCCACAGAGGTCCCGTGATGGAGGACGTGCCGCCCACCGCCACAACGATCAAAAAGTAAATCATGTACTTCAAGGGAAACAAGGGCTCGATGGACAAAATCTCTGCCCCCAAAGCGCCACCCAAGCCAGCCAGACCCGATCCAACGGCAAAGGTCAATAAAAACACTCGATTGACCGGGATGCCAAGACCTTCGGCCACCCTTGGGTCATCCACAGCGGCACGCAATTGAGAGCCAAATCGAGTGTTTGAAAGAATCAATTGAAGGACCAGGGTCAGCAAAGCGCACACCACCATGATGAACAATCTGTAGTACCCAAAACCAAAGCTCCAAGCGCCCTCGCCCCATTCTCCGCGACCTTGGAGCCAAGAGGGCAACACCAAATTTTGTTGCGAAGAGCCCATCAAATAATCTACCGCAGCCACCGACATGAAGGCCAAACCAATTGAAAAAAGTACTTGATCGAGGTGCGATCTTTGGTACAGGTGACGGTACAACAAGCGCTCCAAAAGTGCGCCCACCAAGGCAACCAACACAAAAACTATGGGTAAGCACAGCAAAAATGGAAGATCAACATGCTTGAACAAAATCACCATCGCATAGCCACCAAGCATAGCGAACGCACCATGAGCTAGATTGATAAAGTTCATCAAGCCCAAAGTGATCGATAGGCCAACGGCCAACACAAACAAAAGCATGCCATAGGCCACGCCGTCAAACAAAAGGGTCAGCATCTTAAGTCAGCATGTTGAGTCAACGTGTTGTTCAATGGCTTAGGTAATGGAGTCTTCACTTGTTTCTTTGGATTGAACCATGACGCGCCCGATTTCTTGAGACAAAGATCTCAAGAAACCGGCCAGGACATCTGAGCCATGTAGGTTCAGTTGTTTTTACCTGGGTCTTTGACGTCCTTGATGGCATCAAATTCCATGTTGTAGAGTTGTCCATTGACTTTTTCTACTTTGCGAATGTAGATGTTATGAACCACATCTCTGGTTTGGGCATCGATGAACATCGGCCCACGTGGGCTTTCGAAAATTTGCCCTTTCATGGCAGCCAACAATTGGTCGCCGTTGGAGTTGCCTTTGGTCGCCTTCAAGGCCTCATAAATCACCCGCATGCCGTCGTAACCACCCACAGCCATGAAATTAGGACGCATGTTGTTGTTGGCCTTTTCAAATGCAGCGACAAACTTTTGATTCACCGCAGACTTGTGCGAAGCTGAATAATGGTGAGTGGTCACGGCCCCCAAGGCCACGTCCCCAATGGAATTCAACAAATCATCGTCTGTCACGTCTCCCGTGCCAATCAATCTGATGCCCGCCTTGTCCAAGCCTCTCTCAGCAAACTGCTTCATCAAAGCCGTACCTGCTCCTGAGGGGACAAAGACATACAAGGCATCGGGCTTTAAATCTCTGACCTTTTGTAAAAATGGTGCGAAATCTGGATTTCTCAAAGGCACACGAATGGTTTCAAGGACCTGGGAGCCATTAAAGAGCATGCGATCTTTGAAGTATTTTTCCGCGTCGATCCCGGGCGCAAAGTCACTGACCAAGGTCACTGCTTTTTTGATGCCGTTTTTTGCAGCCCAGTCGCCCATGGCCACAGCGGCTTGCGGCAAAGTGAAGCTTGTGCGGATGATGTAAGGTGAGGCCTGTGTGATGCTAGAGGTCGCTGCAGCCATCACAATTTCAGGCACTTTGGCTTGAGTCGCGATGGGAGCGGCAGCCAAGGCCAAAGGGGTCAGTCCAAATCCAGCCAAAACGCTCACCTTGTCGTTGACGACCAACTCTTGGGCCAGTCGCTTGGTGACATCTGGTGCAGAGGTGTCGTCTTTGATGATCAGTTCGATCTTTCTTCCCGCCACCGTGTCGCCATTTTGAGCCATGTACAACTTGGCTGCAGCGGCGATTTGAATCCCAGTGGAGGCAAATGGGCCCGTCATGGGAAGAATCATGCCTATTTTGAAAGAATCCGCCGCCTGTAAGGAGCCCCCAAGGCATAGTATCGCGGTAAGCGCAATGGATTTAACTGTACTTCTTTTATTCATTTGTCATCCTTGGTTTTATTGATTTACAAAAGTGGCAGCGTTTGCGTCATGGCTGTCTAGATTTATTGTCCCACAAACTCCATCGATGCTCAGCCCAAGAGGGATGATTTGTTGTCTTTTCTTGGGTTGTCAAAAGAATTATCCGCCCCCTTGATGGCGGCAGTCAAAACCCTTGAACTTCGTGGTCACCAAGTTTCTGACCACTTAAAGGCTCGAGCTCTTAAAAAGCCAAGCATATATAATCAGCTCGACGCTTGTTTAAAGCCTCTTTCTTCAGGCCTCTTTCAATGGATTCAGGTCCAAGCACTTTTTTTATGGAGTAGATATGTCCCTCGCCCTAGATCAAATTTTACCCGCTAGATACGACCACGTTGGAAGTTTCTTACGCCCCGCTTACCTTTTGGAGGCGCGCGCGCAAAAGGCAAAGGGTGAGATCACACCTGAGGCCTTGAGAGAAGTCGAGGACAAAGCGATCAAAGAAATCATTGAGTTCCAACAAAGCGTGGGCCTCAAAAGCATCACCGATGGAGAGTTCAGGAGAACTTATTTTCACATTGATTTTTTAGAGCAACTCGGTGGCGTTAAAACAGACATTCCAGTCACCGTCATCAAACCTGACGGTAGCGAGGAGTTGGCCCCCCCAGTGATCAAAGTCATTGACAAAGTCACTCACCATAAAAACATCCAATTGGCTGACTTTAACTTTTTGAAACAACATGCAGCCAAGGGCATGACGCCCAAGGTGACCATTCCCTCACCCACGATGCTGCATTTCAGAGGTGGTCGTGCCGCCATCAGCAAGCAAGCCTACCCAGAGCTTGACCCGCAGTTCTATGACGACGTGGCCAAGGCTTACGGAGACGAGTTGCATGCCTTGGCTCAAGCAGGATGTACCTATGTCCAGATGGATGACACCAACTTGGCCTACCTTTGCGATGAAAAAATGCGCGAAGCGGCACGTTCAAGGGGAGATGATCCCAACGAATTGCCCCACCGCTATGCAGCCTTTGTGAACAAAGTGGTCGCCTTAAAGCCTGCTGGCATGACTTTGGCCATGCACTTGTGCCGAGGTAATTTCAAAAGCACTCATGCGGCAGCAGGCAACTACGAACCTGTCGCTGAGGCCTTGCTCTCAGAGATGAATTTGGATGCCTATTTCCTTGAATACGACGACGACAGAAGCGGGGACTTCAAGCCCTTGCGATTTTTACCCAAGGGAAAAATCGTTGTTTTGGGCTTGGTGACCACCAAATTTGGCGAAATGGAGACCAAAGACAGCATCAAACGTCGCATTGAAGAGGCGGCAAAATACGCGCCGCTTGAACAACTGGCCTTGTCGCCCCAGTGTGGCTTTTCCAGCACCGTTCACGGCAACAACATTGCCGTTGAAGCACAGAGAAACAAACTCAGGTTGGTCATTGAAACCGCCCAAGAGGTTTGGGGCAACCACTGAGCCCATTGCTTTTGCGCTTAGCAAGAACCGACCCCATGGTCGGTTTTTTTGATCCCAAACCTTTTTTTGGCTCAAAAAAGTCGGTTTTAGACCAAAAAAGGGGCTTTTAGACCCTTGAAATCTATGTTTTGGCCCCAAGTTAGAGTTTGATATTTGTTATTTCCTGTATTTTAGAAACCATGTCTGATTCGACTCAACCCCAAAACCCATCCATGACACCTCACGACCCAAGCGCCGAGTCACATGCACCAGATGCGCATCAACAAGACAACACCCAAGCTCACCTAGATACGCCATTGGACGCCCCAACGGATCCTTCCCAGGCCATGGCGCAGGCGCTTTCTGAGACGGCTAGCCTGCAAGCCAAATTGAGCGAATTGCAAGACCAGTACCTCAGGGGACAGGCCGAGGTGCTCAACGCTCGCAAAAGAGCCGACGAAGAGGTCAGCAAAGCCAGGAAATTTGCCATTGAATCCTTTGCAGAGAGTTTGCTCCCAGTGCTCGATAGCCTTGAAGCGGGATTACTGATCAAGGAAGCGACGCCAGAGCAAATCAAAGAAGGCGCAGAAGCCACGCTCAGACAACTCAAAAGCGCGCTTGAGCGCAACAAAGTCATCGCGATTGAACCTGCAGCAGGCACCAAATTTGACCCCCATCATCACCAAGCCATCAGCGTTGTCCCCGCAGAACAAGACCCCAATACGGTGGTCATGGTCTTGCAAAAGGGCTATTTGATCTCCGAGCGCATCTTGCGACCTGCCTTGGTGACGGTCACCGCTGCTTGAGGACTCGAACGAAAATTTAAACCCATCACCTTGTTTTTGGGTCTTTCATCCGCATATTCACATCAACACTTTTTATATCAATCGCTGAATCACATCGATCAGCGGCAAACGGAGCTTAAAAATGGGCAAAATCATTGGCATCGACTTAGGAACCACCAACTCATGTGTGGCCATCATGGAGGGCAACACCACCAAAGTGATCGAGAACTCAGAGGGTGCGAGAACAACGCCTTCCATCATCGCTTACCAAGAAGACGGTGAAATCTTGGTCGGTGCTTCGGCCAAACGCCAAGCGGTCACCAACCCGCGCAACACGCTTTACGCGGTCAAGCGCTTGATTGGTCGCAAATTCGAAGAAAAAGAAGTTCAAAAAGACATCGACTTGATGCCCTACACCATCGCCAAGGCCGACAATGGCGACGCTTGGGTGGAGGTGCGAGGCAGCAAATTAGCGCCCCCCCAAGTCAGTGCAGAGATTTTGAGAAAAATGAAAAAAACCGCTGAGGACTATTTGGGTGAAGCGGTCACCGAAGCCGTGATCACGGTGCCCGCTTACTTCAACGACGCGCAGCGACAGGCCACCAAGGACGCAGGCAGAATCGCTGGCCTTGAGGTCAAGCGCATCATCAATGAACCCACGGCAGCGGCCTTGGCATTTGGACTTGATAAAACAGAAAAAGGCGACCGCAAAATTGCTGTTTATGACTTAGGTGGCGGCACCTTTGACGTCTCGATCATTGAAATTGCCGATGTGGATGGGGAGAAACAATTTGAAGTGCTCTCCACCAACGGAGACACCTTCCTAGGCGGGGAAGACTTTGACCAACGCATCATTGACTTCATCATCTCAGAATTCAAAAAAGAACAAGGCGTTGACCTGGGCAAAGATGTGTTGGCTCTTCAGCGCTTGAAGGAAGCTGCCGAGAAAGCCAAAATTGAATTGTCCTCCTCCACGTCGACCGATGTGAACTTGCCCTACATCACGGCCGACGCCACTGGCCCCAAGCATTTGAACATCAAACTCAATCGCGCCAAGCTTGAATCCTTGGTCGAGGAGTTGATCGAGCGCACCATCGCACCTTGCCGCATGGCGATCAAGGATTCGGGGGTGAGCGTTGATCAAATCGATGATGTGATCTTGGTGGGCGGCATGACGCGCATGCCCAAAGTGCAAGACAAAGTCAAAGAGTTCTTTGGCAAAGAGCCGCGCAAAGACGTCAACCCCGATGAGGCGGTGGCGGTGGGTGCGGCCATTCAAGGCCAGGTGCTCTCAGGCGACAGGACCGACGTGCTTTTATTGGATGTGACGCCATTGTCTTTGGGCATCGAGACCTTGGGTGGCGTGATGACGAAGATGATCACCAAAAACACGACCATTCCAACCAAGTTCGCTCAAACTTTCTCCACAGCCGAAGACAACCAACCTGCAGTGACCATCAAGGTCTTTCAAGGTGAGCGTGAAATTGCCAATGTCAACAAAATGCTGGGCGAATTCAACCTCGAGGGTATTCCGCCCTCCTCCAGAGGCACACCACAAATTGAAGTCTCCTTTGACATCGATGCGAATGGTATTTTGCACGTTGGTGCAAAAGACAAAGGCACCGGCAAAGAAAACAAAATTACCATCAAAGCGAACTCAGGCCTGTCAGAGGATGAAATTCAAAAGATGGTCAAAGATGCAGAACTCAATGCGTCTGAGGACAAAAAGAAGCTTGAAGTGGTTCAAGCCAAAAATCAAGGCGACGCGGCACTTCACTCTGTGCAAAAGAGCTTGGCCGAGCATGGCGACAAAATCGATGCGAGCGAAAAATCCGCCATCGAAACAGCTCTGAAAGCCTTGGAAGAGGCCTTGAAGAGCGAAGACAAAACCAGCATCGATGAAAAGACGCAGGCCTTGATGACGGTCAGCCAAAAGCTTGGAGAAAAAGCTTATGCCGACCAACAAGCGGCTGCAGGCGCTCCCCATGACCACGGCCCGCAAGACGCTCAACAAGCGGCCAAACCTGCCGATGACAACGTGGTGGACGCTGAGGTCAAGGAAGTCAAAAAAGCTTAATTCAAAACCGCTCCAATCTCTACATTCGCCGCGCTGTGACCTCCCATTGAGGCCTGCGCGGCTTTGTTGTTCAACAAGGATAGCTCTACATCATGGCAAAAAGAGATTTTTACGAAGTCCTGGGTGTCTCCAAAAGCGCCAGTGAAGAAGAAATCAAAAAGGCTTATCGCAAGCTAGCGATGAAATTCCACCCTGACCGCAACGATGGGGACAAGGAGGCCGAGGTCAAATTCAAAGAGGTCAAGGAAGCCTATGAAATGCTTTCTGATGCAGAAAAGCGCGCGGCATATGACCAATTTGGTTTTGCTGGCGTTGACCCCAACATGCGCGGGGGCGCGGGTGGCGGCTTTGGAGGCGCTGGATTTGCGGATTCCTTTGGAGATATTTTCGGCGATATTTTCGGTCAAGCCCGTCGACAACAAGGCGGTCGTCAAGTCTACCGAGGCAACGACCTGAACTATGCCATGGAGATCACGCTGGAGGAAGCTGCAGCGGGCAAAGAGTCGCAAATCCAAGTGCCCAGTTGGGAGAGTTGCGACACCTGTCACGGCTCGGGCGCCAAGCCTGGCACGTCTGCCAAAAATTGTGGAACGTGTGGTGGTTCTGGCGCGGTTCAAATGCGCCAGGGCTTCTTTAGCGTTCAACAAACATGTCCTCATTGCCGCGGTGCAGGCAAGGTCATTCCAGAACCCTGCACCCCTTGTCGTGGCCAAGGAAAAATCCAAAGCCAAAAAACCTTGGAGATCAAAATTCCATCTGGTATCGATGCTGGCATGCGCATTCGATCCACTGGCAACGGAGAGCCTGGTGCCAACGGAGGCCCTGCAGGGGATCTGTACATTGAGATCAGAATTCACAAGCACGACATCTTTGAAAGAGATGGAGATGATTTGCATTGCGCTGTCCCCATTGGTTTCACGACCGCTGCATTGGGTGGTGAGATCCAAGTGCCCACCCTGCAGGGTGAAGCCGCCATCGACATCCCCGAGGGCACGCAGACTGGCAAACAATTCAGACTCAGAGGAAAAGGCATCAAGGGCATTCGTTCAAGTTTTCAAGGCGACTTGTACTGCCACATCACGGTCGAGACGCCCGTCAAGCTCACCGAGCATCAACGAAAACTCCTCAACGAGCTCGATGAATCCTTGAAAAAAGGTGGCATGAAACACTCTCCCAATGAAAAGGGATGGGCGGAAAAGTTGAAAACTTTTTTCAACTGAACGTCCAACTCAGGCCCCAATCATGTCTCTTTTCAAGTCCAATGACTTGCTCAACTGTCCCCTTTCAAGACCATGAGCCTTGGGGCTGTTTTGATGGCGGCAGGCTCGGGCTCCAGAATGGGGTTCAAGCCCAAGTGCCTTTTGCGCTTGAACGGCCAAACATTGATTGAGCGCTTGATTGAGGCTTTGATGCAAGCGGGGGTGGATGAATTGATCGTTGTGCTTGGGCATTACCACCAAGACATTGCCCCCTTTGTTGCACATGAAAAAGCCCATTGTGTGCTCAACCCCAGACCTGATGAGGGTCAGATTTCATCACAACGCATCGGTCTCCAAGCTTTGAAGCCAACCCATGACCGCATCATCATGGCCTTGGCCGACCAACCCTTGATTCAAGCAGTTGATTTGGAGCAGTTGCTCATGGAATTCAAAACGCGCCCAGACAACATTGAAATGGTCTCTCCACGGCTGAGCTCTGGGCCTGGGAACCCAGTGATCATCTCCAACGCAGTGCGGCAAGACATCTTAAAGCAAGGCAGCAACTACGGATGCCGACAATGGAGAGGAGAGCACCCTGCTCGCGCTCACCAATTTTTGAGCGACAACCCGCACTTTGTCTGTGACGTGGATACGCTTGAAGATGTCCGTGCTCTAGAAACATCAAAGGGCATTTCACTCACATGGGATCAAACTTGAGAATACCAAGCTCGTTCTTGGCCCTTGTCCTAGGTGCTTGCTGTGCCCTGCATGCATCAGCATGGGAGAAAATCACCTACAACATTTGGATGGAAAACGGCCTCCAAGCTGGCACCCAAACCATTGAGAGAAAAAAACCATCGACCATTCACACCCAATTTGACTTCAAAGAAAACGGTCGCGGGCCCTCCTATCAAGAAGTCTATCAGTTAGATGCCTTGGGCGGATTCAAGGACTTCACCATCAACGGCATCTCTGAAATGGGCTCCATCGTCAAAGAGCAGTTTCATGTCAAAAATGGCTTGGCCTCATGGCAATCAAATGCCGAAAACGGCTCACAAGCTTTCATCAAGGGGCAAGTCTATATCCCCATGAATTCTTCCTGGGCCTTGAACGCCTTGCTGATCGAAGCCCTCAAAAAGAGAAAAACCACCACCTTGGCTTTGTTGCCTTCAGGTCGTCTGAGCCTGCAAAGCGTTGCCAAAACGACCTTGAAAAAGGGCAAGCTTCGCAAGCAGGTGGAGTTGTTGATGCAAACTGGATTGGGTTTGAGCCCCCAATTTTTTTGGGCAAGTACCGGCCCTCGCCCTAGGTTGTTTGCCGTGATTTTGCCTGGATACTCTTTGATGGTTCAACAGGGCTGGGAAGAGTACTTGACCGAACTCAATCAAAGACAAAGCGATGCTGAGAAAAGAATTCTCAAACTGAAGGCCCAATCTCTTCAAAAAAGCATTGAAGGGATCGTGCTCATCAAGAATGTCAAAATATTTCAAAGCGAGACGGGTACCATCAGTGAGCCGAGCAACCTCTATTTCAACAAAGACTACATTTTGGGCATTTACCCCCGAGAGGTGATGCCACTGCAAGCAAGCTTTGAAATCGATGCCAAAGAGCGCGTACTTTTACCAGGCTTGTTTGACATGCACACGCACATCAACCGCTGGTCAGCCATGTACAGCATCGCCGCAGGCGTTACCAACATCAGGGACATGGGCAACTCCAACCGCGAACTGCAGGAAATGATCAACGAGGTCAATGCAGGTGACATCATCTCACCCAGAATCATGGCGGCGGGCTTGATAGAAGGCCTCAGCGAATACTCCTCTTACGATGGCATCTTGATTGAGACGCTGGAACAAGCCAAACATGCCATCGATTGGTACAAGAGCAATGGCTACCGACACATCAAACTCTACAACTCCTTCCCCAAGGAGATGGTTCAAGAAACCACAGACTACGCCCACAGCTTGGGCTTGAGGATTGGCGGACATGTGCCCGCCTTCATGACCTCCAAAGAGGCGGTGGAGCAAGGCTTCAATGAGATCAACCACATCAATCAATTGCTGTTGACCTTTTTGGTCAACCCGCAAACAGACACCAGAACCCTGGATCGATTTTATTTGCCAGCACAAAAATTAGCAGACCTGGACTTTGACTCCAAGGAGGTCAAAGACTTCATCAACTTGCTGATTCAAAAGAAAGTCGTTGTGGATCCAACCTTGACAGCGTTTGAATTCATTCACCTCCAAGATGGAGAGATGTCCAAGGCCTATGAAACCATAGCGCATCACATGCCACCAGACATTGAGAGGAGTTTCAAAGTGGGCTCCATGCTGATACCCGATGAAGCCACCGCGCAAGTGTACCGAAAATCCTACCTCAAAATGATTGAATTGACAGGCCTGCTTTACCGCAGCGGCGTGCCCCTTGTGGCGGGCACGGATGCGTTGCCTGGTTTTTCACTGCACAGCGAACTGGCACTTTATGTGCAAGCGGGCCTCACGCCCTCTGAGGCCCTTAAAATCGCCACTTTTGATGCCGCCAACATTGCAGGCGTTGACCGGGAGTTGGGGGCCATCAAGGCTGGCAAACTTGCTGACATGATCCTGATCGACGGCGACCCCACACTCAACATAGAGGATGTTCGCAAAGTTGATTTGGTCATCTCCAAAGGCAAATACATCTTCCCCAATCAAGTCAATGAAAGCATGGGCGTCAAAGCTTTTGTGAGCAAACCGTCCTTCATCACAAAGTTGGCCAAGCCTGAGTTGAACACTTTTTTAAATTGATCCCAAGACTCACAGAAAACGGTCCAAGAATTTTCGACTTTGCCGATCAAGAGAAGGCAAGTCCTTGATCAAAAACTGTACCCCATAAGCATCAGAGACAATCAGGGTGTTGGCGCTCAGACGTTTGATGTCCTCCTCACCTTTGAGCAGCAACTCAGTAGCACCTCGGGTGGTTTGTACAGACCACCTGCTCGGTGTGACAAAGGAGTTGACCGCATCCAATTTGGTGATCTCGGGCATGAACTCTCGATTTTGCAAACACAACTCAATCTCGTTCTGGGTTTCAGAGGGCACGTCTGTCAAACGCTCCAACCACAGCAACTCCTTGCCCTCTCGACTTAAAATGGAGACCCCATCCTTGGGCGCTGAGATCGGGAAAGCCCTGACGGCGATCACATGTTCATGCGACTCATCTCCTAGACTCAAGTGCCAAATACCAAAAGCGTCAGACCACAATTTGAAATCCTGGGGTCCGTTTTCAACACTGTGGTGGGTCAGTACATGTGTGTCACTCATTTAAATCAACCCTTGATCATAGGAACTTTTCTCATTGGCCAATGGTAAACCCAGTTCAGCTTGATGGGCTTGGGCTTGGTAGAGCCGCCAATAAGCGCCTTGCTTGGCCATCAAGGCATCGTGACTGCCCTCTTCGACCATTTCGCCTTGCTCCATCACAACCAATCGATCGGCGCGCTTGAGCGTAGAGAGTCGATGGGCAATGGCAATGGTGGTTCGACCCTTGACCAAATTGTCCAAGGCCTTTTGAATTTCCTGCTCGGTCTCCGTATCAACGGAGGACGTGGCCTCGTCCATGATCAAGATTTTAGGATTGATCAACAAGGCCCGTGCTATGGAGATGCGTTGCCTCTCACCACCTGAGAGCCCTTGACCGCGCTCACCCACCAAGGAGTCATAAGCTTGTGGCAAGCGAAGAATGAACTCATGCGCATGCGCAGCTCTAGCCGCCGCGATGATTTCTTCACGCGAGGCGCCGCTGCGGCCGTAAGAGATGTTGTCAGCAATGGTCCCAAAAAACAAGAAGGGCTCTTGTAGCACCAAACCAATGTGTGTCCTGTAGTCGGCCAACATGAAACGCCGAATGTCCACACCGTCAAGCTCTACCTTGCCTTCGCTCAAATCATAAAAGCGACAAATCAAATTGACCAAGGTGCTTTTGCCCGAACCACTTTGCCCAACCAAACCAATCATTTCACCAGGCTTGATGGTCAGGTTCAAATCCTTGATCACCAAACGGTTGCCATAACGAAACGAGGCATGGCTGAGCTTTATCTCGCCCTCAATGTTGCTTACTTTCACGGGATCGTTCGGCTCAGGCACGCTAGAGACGTGGTCCAAAATCTCAAAAATTCTCTTGGTCCCTGCTGCGGCCTTTTGGGTGTGAGAGACAATTCGGCTCATCGAGTCCAAACGCGTGTAAAAGCGTCCGATGTAAGCCAAGAAAGCCGTGAGCACCCCGACCGTGACTTGGTGTTTCGCAACCTGCCAAATACCAAAGGCCCAAACGATCAGCAAGCCCACCTCGGTCATCAGCGTCACGGTAGGAGAAAACAAGGACCAAAGAAAATTGATGCGGTCATTGACCGCTAAATTGTGCTTGTTGGCCTCCTTGAATCGAGCGCTCTCTCGGCCCTCTTGTGCAAAAGCCTTGACCACCCGAATGCCTGGAATGGTGTCGGCCAAGACATTCGTGAGCTCTGACCAAACTCGATCTATTTTTTCAAAACCAAGACGCAAACGATCACGCACCACATGAATCAACCAATAAATAAAAGGCAAAGGCAAGAGGGTCACCATGGCCAAATAGGGGTCGATGGTGAATAAAATGATGGCCGTCATCACGATCATCACAAAGTCCGTTGCAAAATCCAACAAATGCAAAGACAAAAAGACGCAAATTCGGTCTGTTTCTCCCCCAATTCGCGTCATCAAGTCCCCGGTTCTTCTCCCGCCAAAGTACTCCAGCGACAATTTCATCAGATGGTCGTAGGCACTGGTACGCAAATCAGCCCCAATGCGCTCAGACACCAAAGCCAAAATGTACGTTTTCAGCCACCCCAAGGACCAAGCCAAAAGTGCAGCCGTCAACAAGCCCAACAAATAAATTGCAACATGCTCCAACTCAATGTCCTTACCGTTTTGGAACGGAATGAGGACGTTGTCCATCAATGGCATGGTCAGATAAGGCGGCACCAAGGTCGCAGCTGTAGAGGCCAGGGTCAATAAAAAACCCACCAACAAGCGCGTTTTATAAGGCTTGGCAAAGCGCCACAGTCTGAGCAAACCCCACGTCGAGGCTGGAGCTTCATCCGCCTCTCCCAAAGCCACTGATCTGGACCGCTCCAAGTCCTGGCTCCCCAAGAGTTCACCGACTTTCTCATCTTGAACTGACCCAGCATGGATGGGGGCTAACTGGGCAGGAGCGCCGGACGTGCCAGAAGCGGGCGGGATGGATGCATGCAGGTACCGCTCAAGACTGCGGTTCCATGCCGTTTGCAGCGCCACGGCCTTCACGTTGTTGGCCAATGTGAACCGCCATTTGGCAATTTGTTTCTGGCTGTCAACCAACTCCAACGTGCCAACACCAGCAAAGTCGAGGTGATTCAAGCGAGCTAGGAGCTCAATGGGCAAGATCTCAAGCCGAGGACTTCTCCCCTGCAAATCTCTAGATGGATCAAAATCGACCGCCTCAGGCATGGACCAAGAGAGCAACCTTTCATCGGTGGCCACCAAAAGCCCCCTGGTGAAACAAAGTCGCCAGTCCAAGTCAACCTCCAAGACGGCTAAAACGTTTTCATGGGAAGACAGGCTCGAGTGCACCAAAGCCAGCCAATCCTGGGGAACCTCTACGTGGGAAACACTAGTCAAGACCATATTGGAGTTTTTGTAAATTAATCTGGACCCTGAAAGACATTTTGTTAAAGATGTTCTTTCGGGCAAGGTCAAAGAAGAAGAAAGCCAGGAAACACGATGTCAATGAAACTTTTCTTACAATGGCGTTTGACGACCTATCAGATTGTAACTTCGCCCCCTGGTGGATCTGTCCAAGATGAATCCACTTTGAAAGAAAAGCACAAATCCAAGGGACAATTAACGCCATAATGCTCATGTTTTGTATAACGTTTCAAGAGCTCAGTTGGAAGACCTGTTTTTAAACTCAATTTCGCATCTCTTAAAACTTATTTGTACGCTCCAATCCCTTAGCCTCAACCATTCAACACCATGTCCCATCCAGACATTCAAATTCTTCGCATGCGTTACCTCAGAGGCCCCAACATCTGGACTTACCGTTCGGTCATTGAGGCTTGGGTTGACATTGGGGTCTTGGAGGACTTCCCCTCCAATTTAATCCCTGGCTTTTACGACAGATTGACCACTTGGCTACCTGGACTGATCGAACACCGATGTGGCATCGGCGAGCGAGGTGGTTTTTTAATGCGCTTAAAGGATGGCACTTGGGCAGGACATGTGATGGAACATGTCGCACTTGAGTTGCAAACCTTATCGGGTTTGGACACAGGCTTTGGCAAAGCGCGCGAAACCTCCACGCGAGGCGTCTACAAAGTCATCATCTACGCCGTTCAAGAAAAAGTAGGCGAACAAAGTCTTCTCTTGGCCAAGGAGTTGGTGATGGCGGCCATCAATGACACCCCCTTTGACCTTCAAGCCCACCTCAATGATTTAAAGGACACGGTTGACGAATATTGCCTGGGGCCGAGCACGGGCTGCATTGTTGAGGCGGCCAATGACAGAAAAATCCCCTCCATTCGCTTGACCGAGGGGAACCTTGTTCAATTGGGTTATGGCGCCAAACAGCGCCGCATTTGGACTGCAGAGACGGATCGCACCTCGGCCATTTCTGAGAACATCTCCAGTGACAAAGACCTCACCAAACAGTTGCTCAAAAACTGTGGCATTCCGGTGCCACAAGGCCAATTGGTCAACAACGCAGACGATGCCTGGACCGCCTCACAAGACATCGGCCTGCCTGTGGTGGTCAAGCCCAGTGACGCCAACCGTGGACGAGGCGTGTCTTTGGGCCTTAAAAACGAAGCCAACATCAAGGCCGCCTTTGAAATCGCCAACCGCTACGGCACCGAAGTCTTGGTAGAACGCTATGTCCAAGGCGACGAACATCGCTTGCTGGTGGTTGGCGACAAGGTGGTTGCCGCAGCCAAGGGCGAGACCGCCTATATCCACGGAGATGGCAAGCACACCGTTGAAGAATTGATCGAACGACAAATCAACTCCGACCCAAGACGTGGACCGACCGAGGATTTCCCGCTGAATTCAGTCAGACTCAAGGACCAACCGCAAGCGGTCCTTCAAATTGAGAGCCAGGGCTTCAAGGCCACGAGTGTGCCGCAAGCTGGTGTCTCCATCATCGTTCAGCGCAATGGCAACATGAACAACGATGTCACCGATATCATCCACCCAGAGGTGGCGGCCATCGTATGTCTGGCCGCTAGAGTCGTGGGACTTGACATTGCGGGTATCGATTTGGTGGCCCAAGACATCTCCAAACCCTTGAACGAGCAAGATGCGGCCATTGTTGAAGTCAATGCCGGTCCTGGCTTGTTGATGCACCTCAAACCCTTGAACGGACAAGCCAGGCCGGTAGGCCGCTCCATCGTTGATCACCTTTTTGCCAACAATGAAAATGGACGCATCCCCATCGTGGGTATCCTAGGTTCAGTGCAAACCAATTTGCTCTCTCATTTGGTCGCTTGGTTCTTGCACCTCTCAGGCAAAAAAGTCGGTTTGGCCTGCGAGGAAGGTCTTTACATGGACCAACGCAAGGTGGAATCCACCGACGCCAGAGACTTCTCCATAGGCGAGCGTTTGCTCATCAACCGCACCTTGCAAGCGGCGGTGTTTCAAACGTCGCCTTGGCACATCTGCCAAGACGGCCTGCCCTATGACCGTTGTCTCGTAGGGGTGGTGACCGATATGAAGCGAGAAGACTGGGACTTGAGTGAGCACGACATCTCTTCTGACGAAAAGTTCAAAAGTGTGATGCGCACGCAAATCGACTTGGTGCTCACCAACGGCGTGAGCGTGTTGAATGCCGAAGACCTCTCTGTGGTGGATTTGGCCCAATACAGCGATGGTGAGGTGATCTTTTATTCCACCGAC
>JBAXNB010000006.1:0-38821 GCA_037134015.1 Betaproteobacteria bacterium
ATAAGAAACCGTCAACGCACGACAACCTAGCCAGAGCTTGATCAGTGTTTTTTCATAAGAACCCGGGGGGAAACCATCAAAGTGATGGTGAATCAATCTGGTCTAAACGTCTAAAGGCTCTGGGGTACTTCAAGGATGGCGACCTCCAATCTTTGTCGAAAGCTACAAAAGATCGCCTTGTCCATCAAACCGGCAGACGAAATAGCCAAATACAAACCCTTATAAAAGTTTGAATTGAATCAAAAAATATCAATTTTTTAATTTATTAAAACTTCACCGCGTCTCTCAACGCTTCAAGACGAGCCTGAATTTGAGGAGCGATCAACTGTCCGTAGTGCTTCATCTCTTGAATTTCAACGTCCTTCATGGGGTTCAAAATACTTTGGTGAAATTGCGGCAGTCCTTGAACACGGGTCCACCATTTTTTGATGTGAGGCTTGTCCTCCAACCACAAATTCAACAGGTCCAAGAAATACAGGCGAGCGACATAAGGGATCAAGTTCACATCCGCCAAGGTCAACTCCTGCCCCAATATCCAAGCTTGATCATGTCTCAAAGCGGACTCTAGCAAAACAAAAGCCCTTTCATAGGCCTGAATGGCGTAGCCAACAAAGGGGGACGCCACACCTTTCTCAAAGGTGGATTGAAAACGGTCGTACCTCTTTTGATCCCCTATATTTCTGAGCCTGATCTCTCTTTCAGCAGGCGTCATGTTTTTCATCTTTTCTCTGAACATCGCAGAAAAGCTGATCTCTGAAATCCCCTCATGCAAACCTTCGTCGACCAATTTACTCCAACTGCGCATTTGTGTCTTCAAGTAAGGGTCTTGGGGCTTGAGCTTTGGCGTCGGATAGATATCGTCCAAGTATTCACAAATTAGCGTCGACTCAACGACAGCGCGCTGATCGTGCACCAAGGTGGGCACAACCCCTTTGGGGTTCAATTTCAAATACTTTTCTTCGTATTGTTCGCTTTTGAAAAGATTGACCTGCACAGATTGCCACTCCAGGTTTTTGAGACTCAAGGTCAAGCGTACTTTTTGACAGCACACTGAATTTCCAAACTCATACAAGGTCAACATAGATTTTTCAGTCAAAGTTTAAGGGGTCTACATAGAACTCTAGGCGGCATCCACTGAGCGGCCCCAAGAGGTGGCATGGGTTCAAGGCCTTGATGACTTCTCAAGAAGACAGCATCAGACATTGGTTTTTGTTCCCAAAGCCAAGAAAATAGGGTAAGCGCCATTTTTGCGCTCAGCAACATGGGCCGTTACAAACCTGATGTCCCTGAAACCAACCTCTTTGAGTTTTGAGGCAAACTCACCTCGGTCAAACCCCTGATGAAAAACTCCCTCTGTGGGCGTGGCATGAAAACCGCCGTCCTCGGTGTCCAAGTCTGCCAATGCAATAAGACCACCAGGTTTGAGATGATCGGCAAATTTTTGAACCATGTTGTTGGTGTCTTCTACATGGTGCATGGCCATGGCACTCATGATCAAATCGTATTCAACGCCAATGGGATGGGCCGTGATGTCTTGGCAAAGAATTTCAACCTTGCCTTGCAAGTCTGGTTTTGACATCAACTTCTCCAACATGGACTCGGAGACATCGACAGCGGTGATTTTCTTCACAAAAGGTGCCACTTGAGAACTGATCAAGCCAGTGCCCGCTCCAAAATCAATGACCGTCATCTGATCGTTCAAGGGCACATTGTCCAAAATGGCCGCTCCAATGGCTTGAGACATCTTTTTCCTCATCTCATTGGCATCCCAATCGGTCGATTTTTCTTTGAATAAATCAGTCATGTTTAGATTCCCTCTTTAAGTTTAAGATTGTTCTGATAAGGACTTTATAAGTTTTTTGTTTCACGAACCATTGAAAACTCGCTTAAATTTTCATGACAAGTAACTTGCAGTTGCTTGAACGAGCATATAAACCGATACACACAACAACAAGGCAGAAAAGCCAAGTTGCACTTGCCAAGCTTCAAGCCGATGGGACAGTTGACGCCCAAGCAGCATGCCCGTGATCATTGAAGCTACAAAACCAAGGGTCTCCGTGACTGGAAGTTGTGCACCCAACAACAAGGCATTGATCACGCCTCCAGAGCCAACCAGTGTAATGACAAAGAGGGAGGTTGCAACAATTCCGGGGATGGCCAGGTGCGTAAAACGCCTCATCAGGGGTACGATCAAAAATCCCCCCCCTACGCCGAGTAAGCCCGTCATGAGTCCCGTCAACACACCAATTGCAGCAAGGACCAAAGCGGCAACAGGTGTCCAAATGAATTTACCCGTCTCTGAATGGATGAAAGCAAGCCTTAAGGCATCCTCTTCAAAAGCGACTTGTGTTTGCTTGGATAATTTGTAAAAGCGCCATGAAACGAGGATCATGATCAGTGAAAAAACGCCCATCAAAACATACTGGGGCAGGACATGAGCCCATTGTTGACCTAGATGTGTCATAGGAAGGCCACATAGGGCCATCAGCATAGCGGCCTTGTACCTGACCAAGCCATGCCGAAAGCCGTCCAATGCACCGACTGCCGCGCCTGACGCAACCGCAATCAAAGCCACTGGCGCAGCCTCTTGCATGCTCCAGTGCATACCTGCCACCAGGACTGGAACAGCCAAAATTCCACCACCCGCTCCAGTAAGCCCCATGATGGCGCCAATCAAGATACCCAAAATCATCACCAGGCTCATACACAGTCATTCATCATGATCCCTTGAATATAAGTTGAAAATCATCGCTTCACCAGCGATCCAAGAACAACTAGGGGTTTACGCTGACGCCCATGGTGTAGATGGATCACGTTCATCCATTTCAATGCAGCTTTCTGATGAAGTGATCTTATACTAGCTTTCAATGCACCCCTTGACCCATAAAAATTAGAGAGATCACGTGAAAGGAAAAACCATGAAAATTTTAAAATCAATCCTCGTCTCTGCTTTGGTGCTCGGCAGCTTGGTTTGCCAAGCACAAAGCAGCACCAGCACTCCAAGCACCTTGATCATGCTGGGCACTGGAGGGGGACCTTTGCCCAGAGCACACAGAGCTCAAACCTCTCACGCATTTGTCGTCAATGGTCAACCTTATTTGATTGATGCTGGAGACGGGATGACCCGAAGAGTGGCTCAAGCGGGCCTTAACTTTACCAAAGTCAATCAAATTTTCATCACCCATCTGCACAACGATCACATGGCTGGATTGGCCACATTTTTAGACACCTCCTGGCAATACTCAAGGCGAACTGCGCTGAATGTTTATGGCCCTATGGGAACAGAGGCCACTGTCAAAGGTGCGATTCAATACATGTCGATCGAAGCAGAAATTCGCGGAATTTCTGAAGGAAAAAATGTCCCTCTTGCAACGGTCTTCAAAGGCAACGATGTCAAAGAAGGGGTGATTTTTCAAGATGCCAACATCAAGGTCACCGCGACTCAAAATAGCCACTACCAATTCTCAGCTGAAGATGCCAAACGCCATCAATCTTTCGCCTACCGGTTTGAGAGCAAAGACAAGTGCGTGGTGTTTACTGGCGACACGGGGCCGAGCGCCAACGTTGAGAAATTAGCCCAAGGTTGTGACATTTTGGTGGCCGAGGTCGGTCAAGTAGAAGACGTCATCGCCCTTCAGGAAAAAAATGGTACTTGGCAAATGAAAACCCAAGATGAAAAAACATCCTGGATCAAACACATGGTTGAAGAACACATGACCCCCAAACAAGTCGGTGAACTGGCCCAGCGCGCAGGCGTCAAACTCTTGATCTTGAGCCACCTGCTCCCCTCTTCAGATCCAAACGACACCTACGAAAGGTTCAAAGTTGAGGCCTCAAAATTCTACAAGGGAGAAGTTGTGGTTGCCAAAGACTTGATGAAATTCTAGATCCCAGGCGCTGTCCTATCAATTCTTAGGTTCTTAGAAATTTTTGAGTATGAAAGGGCTGAAGGGTCTCAATGTCGTCCACCGATTGCGAGTTCCTGTCCCATTTGAAGAGCTTGATTTCAACCGCATCCTCAGTGAACTCGGCAAGGGTGAAGCCATGGTTTTCAATGGGCTTGATCATCTCCTCCATGGTCAAATGAAGAGAGGGTTGAGCGCCGATTTTTCTAGCACCTGAGGGCCAGCCCCCTGGGCGAGTTCCTATGGGCCCGGTCAAAACAGAAATGACCGGGTTACTTGATAAATCTATCTCACCACTCTTAGAGATGCGGCCCAAGCCCAGCGCATGAAGATCCCCACTCATGGACAGTGGCAACTTGTGATTCATCTTTGACATGGCCGCCAAGAGACGGTCATGTTGAGACAACCATCCCTTTTGCCAATACGGCTTTTTAATGTCCAAACTTAATTTTCCGTTTTTGTCCAAAACATCTGGGTACCACTCACCCCATTTACCCGCTGTCCAGCCTTGCGGGTTCGAAGGGGCATGAACGACATGGGCTGCATGAGAGTTGGACATCCGATCTTTCAGCCACGCCTCAACGGTGTCCTCAACAAAGACCGCGCTTGGGCCGGCCATGTTCATCGTGGGTCTCACACTGTAGAGAAGAATTTCCAAAAGCTTTCCATAGCGAAGCGTTCCAAAGCTTTCACTCACACCTTGGTCACGCCCCAAAATAGCTGAACCAGGTAGACCTTGGGGTCTGTTCGCATCTGAGAGGAATTCAGGATAGTACATCGACTGAGTTGCTCGAGCCATCTGCTTCATAAAGAAGTCGGGCGGAAAGGTGATGATCTCGTCATAGGCGTCGTCGTTGTCAAAATAATCATGATCATCTTGGACAAAGAAAACAGGCGTAGATCTGAAATCTGTTCCATACACGGGGGTGATCTGTGGGGTAACAGCCCGCTTGAGAAGCATCTCATTGTTGCTACCCAGAGCCACCATCGATCTATCGAACTCACCACCGATCAGTTCTTTGGCCTTAGGGGATGCGCCAGAGCCTTTCGCCGTCAACGGAGAGCGCAAGTCCCAATAGACTTGATCACCATTGGCAATTGCGGCGTCTGGTTTGAAAGACAGGCCTCTGTTCAAAAGCTTTTGCCTCACTGAGGTCGGCAAAAAGGTCAATTCCTCATGACCGCCAGAGCACGTGAAGAAAAGAAGCCTGACCTTGGCGGGCAAACTGTCGGGAGATGGAAAGGTTTTCAGCGTCCATGGCTCGCACAACAATCTGTTGGATGTTGATTTCAATGACAGTGAGTAGCTGGTTTGAGCTTGAAGACCCTTGACATGAAATTTCCAATAGCTGCCTTGCGTATCGGTCATGGTACCCGGAACTTTTAAACCGTTGACCCACAAAACAGGTACACTTTGAAGGGCATTTAGCAATGAAACCTTGATCAGAAAACTCTCGTGTGACACGGTCGGAAGGATGTGCTGCACACGACCTTGGTCCCAAGCCTGGTCTTTTTTATCTGGGCGAGTTTTAGAAAACACAGCCTCAGGCAAGGAGGCCAGCAATGAAGGCGCTGCAGCAGCGGTTAAGAATTGGCGTCTTTTCACAATAAATCTTTCATTCCAAAATCAATCAAGAAGGACAACGGTCCTTCAAGTCCATTGTCTATACTAAACTCGCACGGTCAAAGAAGTTTACGTGATAACCCTCAATCCATCGATGTCAATGCAAAGTCATTGGACCTATGCAACAAGATAAAAAGAAATGATAATGACCCCTTTTGATCGATCGAACTTCATTGTTTTTTCTACAAGGAGTCACCATGTGTAGATGGGTTGCATACGCGGGTACGGAAATCTATTTAGAAGATTTGCTCTTTCACCAAGAGCACTCGATCGTTCAACAAAGCTTGGCGGCAACTCAATCATCATGGGTCACCAACGGAGACGGCTTTGGCGTTGCATGGTACAACCAGAAAAAAACGCCAGGACTCTTCAAAGATATCTTACCCGCCTGGAATGACAGCAACCTCAGATCACTGGCTGCAAACATTCAAACTCAATTGTTTTTCGCGCATGTGCGAGCGACAACTGGCACTTCTATTTCTAGAAACAACTGTCACCCCTTCGTTTGGGAAAATTGGACCTTCATGCACAATGGGCAGATAGGCAATTGGGACACCTGTCGCAAAGATGTGGAGAATTCGATTGATCAAAAACACTACGCTCACCGTCAGGGAACGACCGACAGTGAAGCACTTTTTCTTATGGCTCTTAGTAAAGGTCTGATTCGCGATCCGGTTCTTGCAATGACTAAAACGTTTCGTGATGTTTCGCGCATCATGGACAAACATAAATCCATCGATCCGATGCGTGTGTCTTGCGCGCTGACCAACGGAAAAGAAATGTGGGCATTTCGGTATTCAAGTGATGAGCGTTCGCCTAGCATGTATTTTGGCTCACCCCATACGCGCGCAGAACATTTGAGCGGCAACCCCATCAACACCATTGCATCAGAGCCCTCAGATTCAGAAAAAGAACATTGGTTCAAAGTGGATGAAGGACAAGGCCTTCATTGGACAGATCAGGGTCTCGAGCATTTCTCCATCACCGTTTGAACACAAGTTGCTTTGAACAAGCGTATTTAAAAAGCTAAGCATCCATATTTTTTACATTCAACCACAGTGAAAAAATAAATATCGCTTCCACTCGAATGTAAGGGCATCAAGCGTGTGAAATAGCTTTGTAACATTCTTGTGCTAAAGTCACCTGATGATAACCATTGTGATTGCGTCCTATCAATATGGGCATTTGGCCGCCCACTGCATTGAGTCAGTTTTGTCTCAATCCAAACAACCCTCTAAAGTATTTTTCGTCGATGATGGTGCAAACGACTGCCATCACTTGCCCGACATGTATCCGGATATCGAGTACGTTTTCAGGCGTCAAAACTTGGGAACTGTCAAAAACTTTCAAGACATGCTGATGAGAGTTGAGACTGACTACGTGATGTTTTTGGGCGCTGACAATTGGCTTCGTTCTGACGCCATTGAATTGTTATCCGAATTCAAAACGGATATTGTGACCTATGACATCATCGTGACAGGCGAGTTGAAAAGTGAAATCCATGAGCGCGTACCGCAGATGACCTTCCCATTTCATGGTGATTTTTACTGGAACCGAGTGGGGCAACATCATGGGTCCATGATGTACAAAACTGCATTAGGCCAACAAATTGGCTACTCTCAGAGCAACTCCAAACACCCCCAAGAAGACTGGAATTTATGGGATCAAATGATTGAGCGTGGTGCTACGGTTGGAAGCATCAATCAAGGACTTTTATATTACCGACGACACAAATCGAATTTTTTGAAATACTGTTCAGAAACCAATGAACAGTCCATGCTCAGACAAAATCTAGAACTTCACACACAGACTGAGTGTGTTGAATAAAACGCTTTGTGTTTTTTACGCATTCATATAAGCTAGAACAATAGATGAAAACCCAAGGCACTGAACCACCCCATATTCACGTTGCCACTTCCGAAGGTGCATGTAAATTAGTAGCCGAATTTTCTAATTAATTGCTGTCTAATTTGTGGGAGGAAATCAGAACCGGTACATCCGCTATAAACGAAGCGGTGGATTTTAAGGTGATAACCCAAAAAAGTGCTTAGACAATAGAACCACACTGGTTTCAACTCAAAAGCTTGTAAACCATTTAAGCTGCATATACAATATACTCGTCGTATATACATAGGAGCTTCAATATGAGAACTGCATCAGTATTTATGTCTGGCAACTCCCAAGCAGTTAGGCTTCCTAAGGATTTTCAATTTGATGTCAAGGAAGTTGAGATTTTCAAACGTGGGGATGAAGTAGTCCTGCGAAAGAAGCACAAGAATATGTCAATATTGTTTGATGTTTTAACTTCTATGCCAGAGGATATGATGGCTGAAGGCAGATACAACCCTCCCCCACAAGTACGCGAGGAAATCAAATAATGCTCAAATATTTGGTTGATACAGATATTTGCATATACATTATGAACAATAGACCTCCAGAAATAGCCGAAAAGTTAACAAAGCTACCTTACGGCTCAGTTGGGATGTCGGTTATTACTTTAGGTGAGTTATCAGCTGGCGCAGAGAAAAGCAAACGAAGAAAAGATGCACTTTCCACGATTGAATTACTAAAAAATTCAATTGAAATCCTCGACATGAAAACTAGCGTTGCAAATATATTTGGGCAGATCAAAACTCATTTGGAGTTGAAAGGAAAGATCATTGGAGTAAATGATCTATGGATCGCATCCCACGCGATTGATTTAGGACTAACAGTCGTAACGAACAATACCCGCGAATTTTCTAGAGTACCAAAATTAAAAATTGTGAACTGGGCTGAATAAAAATTATCACTAAACCAAATTTCATAAAGTTGTTGTCACTTGGATGATGAAGGGATCGATCAATGATTCTCTTACAGCGATTACCTTTGGAAGTCGAAGTCAAGAGGCTTCCTACTGCGAATTCTTTTTATTTAATTAATTTAAAGCAAAAATCTGACTAAGCCATACTTATTTGTGCAACAACTGTACAAAGTGAAAGCAGACACAAAAAAGCCTTCCAGAAGAGCTAAACCTCTGGAAGGCGCATGGATATTGGTGCCCGAAAACGGAATCGAACTGATACGCCCGCTATTAACGAAGCGGCGGATTTTAAGTGTATCGTAACCACTTCGAACACGCATCAACAATAGCACTTAGACCGCTTGGAAATATTGTGCTACGTTTTTTGGTATTGGTGTTTACAGCTTAAATTCAGTTACGCAAAATAAAATATCAATGCTCTAAAAAAAGTCAACGCTCAATTTTAAAGTAAAATAAGCACATTAAAAAGCATATTATAATGTGCATAATTAGGAGCTTGTGTATGTCTGTAACCCAAACTATTTTCGCTAGAAATACAGTCAGCATGACTGATTTGAGGCGTAACCCAGCTGAGGTGATTGAAGTGGCGAATCAGTCGCCAGTGGCCGTTTTGAATCATAACAAACCTGCTGCTTACATAATATCTGCGACAACTTATGAAGAAATGCTTGAACAAATTGAAGATTTAGAACTTACCAAAATAGTTAAAACTAGAGCTGGAGGCAAAACAGTTAAGGTAAAAATTGAAGACCTATAGCCTGGAATTCCACGTACTTGCTTTAAAAGAATGGAATAAGTTAGATCGCACCATTCAAGTTCAATTTCAAAAGGCACTTGAGAAGCGACTGCAAGATCCAAAGATACCCTCAGCTAGACTGCGAGGTGACCTACAAAATGCATACAAAATTAAACTTCGAAACGTTGGTTATCGCTTAGTTTATGAAGTGATCGATCAACGTCTTGTTATTGTAGTTGTTGCGGTTGGAAGGCGAGATCATGAAGATGCCTACCTTTCAGCAACAAAGAGGGGCAATTAATTTAGCTACAACTGGCATTACAACATAAAAAATTAAATTTTCTGAATTAACGTACTTGTATTAATAATTTGATGCGCAAACTAAGTATTTCCAAAGAAATTTTGTGCAATGAAATACTGATTTAAAACAGTCTAAAAAATTGAGCTTTAATCTGAAAAGCTTTAAGATTTCACGGAATGATTGCACTTTGAAAAAATTTATACAAAAAAGCCTTCCAAAAGAGTTAAACCTCTGAAAGGCGCATGGATACTTGGTGTCCGAAACCGGAATCGAACCATTGTGCCCGCGATTAACGAAGCGGCAGATTTCAAGTCCCTCAGACATGGACTTCGTTAGCAACTTTTTCTCGACCGAGACAACCTCACGCGCCAAGCGCCCAAGCGTGCAATTAAGGATAGTGTTCTGCAGAGAAATGAACTTTGAGCATCAAGTTTAGAATTTGAATTTTTAATATTTCAAATTCATGAATCTCACATAAAAACTACACCCATGGAGTCAGAAAGATTTGACCGTGGTTGATTTAGTTTCGCATTTCTCTAGGCTCTATTACGCGGAAAAAATGTAAAACCGTGAAGCTTACCCGCCCATGAGGCTTGGTGAATTAAAAAAATTATTTCAGCCGTGTGACGGGACTGAAACATGAATTTAATACGGATGTAATATTTAAATTGAACAATTAGAAAGTCGAAAAGAACTTTTTAAATCACTTTAAACATCATCAACATGAAAAAATCAAACAACTCTAATTTGAACGGTTTTCATCAAAAACACTTTTCAAATCAGCCTAGCATTGCAGCTGTTGCTGTTGGCCTCTTGATTTCCTCTTTCGTAAGCGCAAACGCTCAAACACAAGACAAGAGCGAAGCTGACATCCAGGTGATCGAAATTGCCGCAAAAAAAACGCGCTCAACCACCTCTTTGTCCGCCACAGATGTACAAACTTTGTTGCCTGGCACCAATCCCATCAAAGCGCTTCAAATGCTGCCAGGTGTGAATTACCAAACGGCCGATCCTTGGGGCAACAATGAGCAAAATGCCCAATTGTTCATCCACGGCTTCAGCACCCAACAACTGGGTTACACCTTGGACGGCATTCCATTGGGTGACCAACAATACGGCAACTACAACGGCTTGTCGCCCCAAAGGGCCATCACCAGTGAGAACGTGCGTTCTGTCATTTTGAACTCCGGTGCTGGAGACCTTGGAACGGCCTCGACCAGCAATTTGGGCGGCACCATTGAAACTTACAGCTCTGATCCTCTCAAAACCAGGGGCTCTAGGATTGAGCAGACCGTGGGCAGCTACTCGACCAACAGGACTTTTTACCGTTATGACACGGGCACCTACGGTATTGATCAGTCCAATTCAGCTTACTTGTCCTTCATGCGCTTGGATGCAAAAGCTTGGGACTTTGAAGGGCACCAAGGTGGCAAACAAATCAATGGCAAATTCATCAAGAACATGAGTGGAGACAAATTCACCGCTTACTTCAACTACAACGACAAAATCGAGCCCAATGAGGACTCCATTGCTCGCTCCGCCACGGAGAAGTACCAGCCCTACACACGTCCTTTCATGTACCCCAATTTGGCAAGCTACGTGGCCTACTTGGATCCCAAGACAAGTGCAACACCTGCATCAGTGGGCAACAACTACGCCAACTACTACAGCGCGGCACAAAGAACGGATTACTTGGGGTATTTGAAGTACGACGCCGATTTGTCCAATGGCATGCGTTGGAGCAACCAGGTGTACTTCCACAACGACAAAGGCGCTGGTTTGGTGGCTGGCCCTGTGGGTGTCGCAGGTCTTCCAGGACTCTTTGGCGTGTATTTCCCTAACCAAAACCTCAAAGATGTGTTTGGTGGCTCAGGCATTGCGCTCAGAACAACAGAGTACAGCATCAACCGAAGCGGCTTGTTGAGTAAATTCAATTTGGAAAATGCCGACCATCGCTTCGAAGCAGGTGTTTGGACCGAGAGAAACGAGTCCTCTGCTTACAGAAGATGGTATGCCTTTAACCTGAACAACCCCAGCAACCCCACCCCCTACGATAAGCCCACGGGCAACCCCATGTTCACGCAGTATGGCAGCCAAATCGTCAACACCGTGTTCCAGCCCTATGTTCAAGACGCTTGGCAAGTCAAACCCAATTTGACTGTGCAAGGCGGCTTCAAGTCCTCCTTGCAATTTGCAACGGGTGACTTCCCCGTCCAACAAAAAGCAGGCTCTATTTCTGGCGGCTTCCCAGCCCTGCCCGTTGGCACCATCAACACCAAAGCGATGTTCTTGCCACAAGTGGGTTTTGCTTGGGATTTGTCACCAAAATCACAAGTGTTTGGAAACATCCAAAAAAATCTTCGCCAATTCGTCACCTATGGCGCGGGCGGCCTGTCTCCATGGAGCTTAAGTAGCCAAGCCGCGTTTGATTTGTTTGCCAAAAACGCACAGCCAGAGACCGCCGTTACCTTTGAGATCGGCTACCGTGGAAGCAGCAAGGTTGAAGACAGTTTCATCACCGAAGTGGACGGTCAAATCAACTTGTACCACGTGGACTTCAAAGACCGCCTTTTACAAATTGCCTCAACGCCTGTGATCAACACCATCAACCCTGGTAACCCTATTTTGGCCAACGTTGGCGGTGTTAAAACAGACGGCTTGGACATTGGGGGCACTTTGCGCTTCGGTAGCAGATTCTCCTTGTACAATGCATTGTCCTACAACCAATCTACTTACACCCAAGACTACACCACGGGGGCCACCGGCTCAGTGGTGGCGACAAGTGGTAAACAAGTTCCAGGTAGCCCACAGTGGCTTGAAAAATTTGTTTTGACTGGCCAGTTCGGTGATATCGAGGCGCAATTGGTAGGTGACTTTGTAGGCAAACGTTATGCCACTTATCTGAACGATTTATGGGTTGACCCCTACTTCATCACGTCCATGAACATCACAAGTAAATTGCCTTCCCTTTTGGGCGACAGCGTAAAAAATTCAAAATTGCGCCTGTCCATCACCAATTTGATGGATGTCAAGGGTGACTTGAATGTGGGTGTTGGAGCGGTCTCTGGTAGCTACACCACTTACCCCATTGCGCCCAGACAATTCTTCCTGACCTACAGCGGATCTTTTTAATGAACCCATTGCCTCCTTTGCAAAGAAGAGGTTTCATCGAACACTTGGGCTTGTCCCTCGGTTCGATGGGCTTGATGGGTATGGGTGGACTTTCGCCAACAGCACAGGCCCAGCCCTCCCCAACCCCTCAAGCTTTGGGGCACAACAAAGTCGAACTCTTTGCTCACCGAGGTGCCAGCGCACTTCGACCTGAGCACACCTTGGCCGCCTATGTGTTGGCCATTCGCCAAGGCGCAGACTACATCGAACCTGATTTGGTCAGCACCAAGGACGGTGTCTTGGTCGCCAGACATGAGAACAACCTGACTGAAACAACCGATGTGGCCACGAGGTCAGAGTTTGCGCATAAAAAAACCAAAAAAACCATCGATGGACTCACTGAAGAGGGATGGTTTGTCGAGGACTTCAAGTTCGATGAGCTCAAAAAGCTCAGAGCCATCGAACGTCTTGGTACGGTCAGGACTTGGAACAACCAGTACAACGGCATGTACCAAATCCCAAGCTTTGAAGAAATCATTGAATTGGTGGCTGCTGAATCCGCTGCGATTGGACGCCCCATCGGTTTGGTGCCTGAAATCAAACACTCCACCTACCACCAAAGCATTGGCTTGAAGATGGAGGATCGCTTCATGGATGTGTTGCGCGCTCATCCCTATCTCAAGACCGCTCCGCTTGAGATTCAGTCCTTTGAGGTCAGCAACTTGAAGTACATGCGAGAAAAACTTGGTCACGCCAAGAATTTGCGCATCATGCAGTTGGTGAGCTTTGGTATTGGGCCAGCTGGCATGCCAGGAGACGCTTATAGCAGCAAGTCAGGCTTGACCTATGAACAAATGCTCACACCCAAGGGCCTCAAAGACATCGCGCGCTACGCCGATGTGGTCGCCCCCAACAACCGCATGGTCATCCCCTTGGGAGCGGACCAACGCTTGACCACACCCACACGCCTTGTGGCCGATGCGCATGAAGCAGGCCTTAAAGTGCACACATGGACTTTCCGCCCCGAAAATCGTTTCTTGGCTGCAGAGTTCAGAAACAATGCGGGCGAGAACAGCAGAAACGAGTCTGGCTCTGTGGCAGAAATGCTCACCTACATCAAAGCTGGGATCGATGGGTTTTTCTCAGACGACTCTGCGCTCGGTCGTCAAGCCATTGAAGCCTCCATGGTGAACGCGGTCAAAGGCTGAGAAATCTATACGCTATGCAAGTCGACTACAAGCAGTTTGCTGACCCACACAGCAACAAATGGTGGATCGTTGCAGGCGTATTGATTTTTCAAGCTCTGGTCCTTGTGGCCATTCAAATGGGCATGGGTCAAAGGTTCATGAGGATCGTTCAAACGCCTATCGAGGCTGAACTGATCCAAGCACAAAAGCCTAAAATTGATCCCCCCAAGCCCCCTCCTGTTGACAAACCACCGCCTAAAACGGTGGTGAAACCTGACTATGTGCCACCGGTTGAGGTTCCCCATGTGGCCACCCCGAACAACGCCATTGCTCAATTCAGCTCAACGCCTCAAGCTCCTAGCCCCAAAGCTGCCGAGGCCCCACCCGCACCCTCCCCCCCACCGCCGGCACCTGCGGTGAGAACGCCAGCAGTGATCAATGCCTCTTCGAGTTGCGAGACACCAGAGTACCCCAGTCAATCCAGAAGACTTCAAGAGAGCGGCACCGTTCAATTGCGTTTTTATGTAGGCGCAGACGGGCGTGTCATCGAATCCTCTGTCGAGAAGTCCTCCGGCTACAGACGACTTGATGAGGCAGCCAGGCTCGCCTTGGCGAAATGTCAGTTCAAACCCGGCACCGTGGACGGTAAACCTGAACCCAGTTGGGCCAATTTAAGGTACGTCTGGAAATTAGAAGAGTAGGTCCTCTTTGGCGTCGTTCTCACAATATTCAATTTCTCCTTTCACTTGCAATACACTTGAAATCAAGCTTTGATCCCCTTTTAGTCTTTTGTCAATACACCACCATGAACACCATTTACAAGCGTTTTAAACACCTCCTCTTGCTCGTCTCTTTGAACCTCTTTTGGGCTCCAGTTTGGTCACAAACCGCAGCTTCGAACGCCAACGAAGAGATTGAAAAAGCTTTTGGCTTGATGTCCCTCCTAGAGCAATCTGATTGGGTAGCGAAGATCACTTTGATCATCTTGGTGCTGATGAGCGTGTCCTCTTGGTACGTGATCATCAGTAAACTGCTGACCCAAAGTCATGTGTTCAAAATGGCTCAGGAGATCAACGACGCCTTTTGGGCGTGCAGCAGCATCCAAGCGGGCGAGAAGACCTTGAGCGAGAAAAGTCCTTTTAAATTCTTGATCCATGTGGCGCTTGAAGCCTCTGCTCCGCAAAAAGGCATCTTAGCCCCCGTTGAGCCCAAAACTTGGTTGTCCATATCCATTCAAAGGGGCATGTCACAAATTCAAGGCCAAATGCAAGGAGGGCTGTCCTGGTTGGCCACGGTCGGTTCCACTGCACCTTTTGTGGGCCTGTTTGGAACGGTCTGGGGCATCTACAACGCCTTGATGAAAATTGGCTTGACAGGTCAGGCTTCCATCGACAAAGTGGCAGGACCCGTGGGTGAATCTTTGATCATGACGGCCATTGGTTTGGCGGTCGCTGTTCCAGCGGTTTTGGGGTACAACTGGCTGGTCAAAAGGAACAAAACTGTCCTTGAAAGCGTCAATGCTTTTGGCTCTGATTTGCATTCCGTTTTAAGTTCAAAGTAAGAACCCTAAGCGTTCTTACTCTTCACGACTCTCAACGAACGAAGCTCACCCCATGGCCATCAATTTGTCATCGCAGTCCGACGATGAAGTCTTAAGTCAGATCAACACAACTCCGCTTGTTGATGTGATGCTGGTGCTGCTGATTATTTTTCTGATCACCATTCCCGTGGTCACGACGTCTGTCAATGTGAGCCTGCCTGTGCAGAGCAACGTTCCGCGTCAACAAAAACCTGAGACCATCATCATTTCAGTCAACTCAAAGGGACAAACCTTTGTTTTTGACGCCCAGGTTTCCAACAACGAAGCCTTGTTCAAGGTTCTCAAACCCTATGCTCTTTTGACGCCACAACCAGAGGTGCAAATCAGAGGAGATGCGCAAGGGGAATTTCAATCGGTGGGGCGAGTGATCAATGTTCTTCAAAGGCTTGGCTTGTCCAAGGTCGGTTTTATCACTGAGCCCAAGTAGTCAAGGAATGGTCCAACATGCACTCTTCATTCAATAAAGACGAATCCGCTCTCCCCCAATTGGATCCCGAGCCCGATGTCATGATGGACATCAACACCACGCCATTGATTGATATTTTGTTGGTGCTGATCATCATGTTGATCATCACCATTCCAGCTCAATTGCACAGCGTGAACTTGGACATGCCGGTCAATCAGGCTCAAAAAACCAAAGAACCCTTGGTCATCAAAATCAGCATTGATGATCAAAACAGAATCTTTTGGAATGGCAACTCCATTGAAAATCAATTGGACTTGGAGTCAAGGTTCTCGAGCCTTAGCAGCAGAGAAGACCCGTCTGAGGTTCATATCCTCTCAAGTGGAAAAGCAAAGTACGACACCGCCATCCAAGTTCTTGCAAGCGCCCAAAGACATCAGATCAAAAAAATTGGCATCGTAGGCATCGATGAGTTTGCGCAGTAAGGACTCCCCTCTTGGCTAGATAGCTCATGAGCATGAGGTGTCTTCACTCTTAAAAATGCACCTCAACGCACAAAAATACGGGCGATGAGGTGCAACAAAAGCCGACCATCAAAACCTGGGGTTCAAGAGAGCATCAAGCTTTGATCACGCCTCGTCCGCCTCCTCCGTCTCGTCCTCACCTTGGACGTCCATCACAGCCATTTCTGCATATTGGATGGCATTCAATTGATGACGGTAGGCATTGAAGGCATGCAAATCAGCCTCATCTTGGTTGGCATTGTCGCAGGCTTGAGCAGCCAGATCTTGTTGCTTGGCAGCTTGCCTGAAATGGTAGGCAGCAGCACGGTGACAGTCGCTAGGACTTTCATAAATATCTTCAAAATCTTCGATATGCTCTTCGGACACATTGACATGGGTAATTTCTGACATTTTTAACTCCTAGGTGGATGGACAAACACAAAAAACACACAACTGAACAAAGAAGGCCCCTTGATGGACAAGCAAGGCAAAACCTCCAAGTCTAAAAAGGTAACTGAAGACACTTTAGGCAATCAGCGTGACTTAATGATGAAAAAAGAAAAAATAAAGACCCGCATCGTTTGACCCACCCAACATCCTCTTGAACCGCTCTGTGCATCCTTGCCCGACCGATGGTGGCTCTAAGTAGTTACCCCCTATGAAGTTGAGCCCCGCATACATGAAGATAAGGTTCTGCTGATCGAACCCAAAGGACACTTGCACCATGAGAAAGAGCCCCAACAAATTTGCCCACATCGTTTACAGAACTCACCAATTTGAGGCCATGATCAAATGGTATCAAGATGTCTTGGGCGCCAAGGTTCAGCACTACAACCCGGCCATTGCTTTCATCACCTATGACGAAGAGCACCACCGTGTGGCCTTTCTGAACCTCTCTATCTTTGAACCAGAGGGCAACAAAACCAGGGTTGACAGAGTGGGGACCGATCATGTGGCCTACACCTACGATTCTTTGATCGATCTGGCTGAAAACTACGATCACCTGAAGGGGCTGGGCATCAAGCCCTACTGGTGTTTGCACCACGGTATCACCGTGTCTTTGTATTACGGCGACCCGGATGGCAACCGAATGGAGTTCCAAGTCGATGTCTACAAAACCAACGAAGAGGCGAATGAATTTATGATGGGGCCTGGGTTTGCACAAAACCCCATTGGCGTGGAATTCGACCCCGATGACTTGGTCAAAAGACTAAGAGCCGGTGAGCCTGAAAGTAACTTTTTAATCCGCCGCGTTCATCAACCCACCGCACCACTCAGGAACCCCTGAAAGTCTTTGATGAAGCTTGGGGCCAAGGAGCTGTGTGCTTGGACAAAGAGCATCAGGCGCTTGAGGCATCCCGCATACTTAAACGCTGATGTACCGTTCAATCCTATCTTTGTCCGAATCCAGCTCTGTACCCAAGCCTTGATGCACAATTTGGCCTTTTTCCAAGACCAAAAACCTATCGGCCAATTTGCTCAAGGATTTGAGATCTCGGTCAACGATCAAAACGGCCAATTCGGTGCCCTTCAGTTGAGCCAAGGTGTTCCAAATTTCTCGTCTGATCAAAGGCGCAAGCCCTTCGGTGGCCTCATCCAAAAGAAGCAAGGATGGCTGCGTCAACAAGGCTCGCCCGATGGCCAACATTTGTTGCTCGCCCCCAGAGAGTTGATTGCCAAAGTGTGTTTTGCGCTCGGCAAGCCTTGGAAAGAGGTCATAGATATCACCCAAGCGCCAAACTCGGTTGATCTGTGAGGTCTTTTTAAAACTGGCCATCAAATTCTCTTCCACCGTCAAGCCAGCAAAGATTTGTCGCCCCTCGGGCACCCAGCCCAAACCGGCACGAGCCACTTTGAAGGAGGCTTGCTCTGTGATCGATCGATCGCGCAAATGGATAGCGCCCCCCATGTAGGTCGTTAAACCAAACAAGGAGCGTATGAAGGTTGATTTGCCCATGCCATTGCGGCCTAAAAGGGCCACGACCTCTCCTTGAGCAATGCTCATCGACACATCAAACAAGACCTGAGAGCCCGCATAGCCTGCGCACAGATCCTTCACCTTCAGCAGTGCTTCAGTGGGCTTCAAGCTCATCTCCTAGGTAGGCCGATTTGACCAAAGGATCGTTCTTGATCTGCTCCACCGTGCCGCTTGCAATGACCGCCCCATTGACCAAGACAGAGATGCGATCGGCCAATGAAAACACAGCTTGCATGTCATGCTCGACGAGCAAAATTCCATAGCGGGTCTTCAAGCGCCTTAAGAGCTCAATCATTTGCTCACTCTCCGTGGGACCTAGCCCAGCCAGGGGTTCATCCAAAATGAGCAAACGGGCATCGCAAGACAAGCTGATGGCCAATTCCAGTTGACGCTTTTCTCCATGAGCCAAAGAGGCCATTGGCTTGGAGGCCAAATGGAGCAAACCCACTTGTTGCAAGATGTCTTGTTGAGCAGAACTGAGCTCATGCAGCTCAGCGCTTTTTTTCCACATGCTAAAGCCCTGGTTCTTTGAAGCGATCTGAGCCATGATCATGTGCCCGGCCACTGTCATGGTGCCAAACAATTGCGGGACTTGGTACGCCCGAGACATACCTAGCCTTGAACGAGCCGCGGCGCTCAAGGGGTTGATCAATTGTTGCTCAAAGAAAATCGAGCCTGAATTGACCTCCAGTTCGCCCGTGATTTGATTGATCAAGGTGGATTTGCCGGCTCCGTTGGGGCCGATCAAAGCATGCATCTCACCAGGATAGACACTCAAAGACACCCGATCGGTGACCATCAGGGCCCCAAAGCTTTTGACGATATCGACCGTTTCAAGGATAGGCGCTTGACTCATGTTTTATGTGCGATGTTGAGCGATCAAACCCAACAAACCTGTTTTTAAAAATAAAACACGAAGCATCAAAATGATCCCTAAGTAAAACATCCAATACTCTGTCCAAGCAGACAAGATTTGCTCCAAGATGACAAAAGCAGCGGCCCCCAAAATGGGCCCAAGCAAGGTGCCAGCAGAACCTAAAATCACCATGAACAAAAACTCTCCCGATTGAACCCAAGAAATGCTCGCGGGCGAAACATATTCATTCAAATTGGCAAAACCAACGCCTCCCAAAGCACACATGGCGGCTGAGATCGTAAAAAGCGTCAACTGATAGGGGTAGGGCTGCAGCCCTAATGAGTTCACCTTTCTTGAATTGTCACGGCTAGCGATGATGACTTGACCAAAATTGGACGTCATGAGGCGATGCGCCACATAGGCCACAGCCATCAAAACCATCAGCATGGTGTAAGCCAAGACCTTGGGCTGGGACAAATCAAAGCCCTCCACCCAAACCGTTGGAGCTGGCAGCCTGAAGCCGTCATCACCCCCGTACATTCTGAGACCTTGCGCGATGAAAAAAATCATTTGAGAAAAGGCCAAGGTGATGAAGATAAAATAAAGCCCTTGGGTCCTCAAAGAGATCGATCCGATGAAGCAACCCACCAAGCCCGCCGCCATGAAAGCGATGGGCATCACCCACCCCAACTGTGTGATGCCCAACTGGGCCAAGATGCCGGCGCTGTAAACACCAATACCAAAAAACGCAGCATGGCCCAAACTCACTCGACCTGAAAAACCCACAATCAAATCAAGGCTCACTGCAGCAATGGCAAAGACACAAACCCTTGAGACCAATTTGGTGTAATAGGCTTGGTCCAAAAGCGGCACCAGCAAAGCCAACAACAGCAAAACAGAGAAGGTGATCGCCAAGCGCGAAGCGTTGGAGTCGGACTTTTTTATCACTTGTGAAGCACTCATTGAAGTTGGCGTCCAAATAAACCAGACGGCCTGATGGCGATCACCATGGCCATCAAGATGTAGATGGCCGCATTGGACACGATGTTACCCACCAAGGGGCCAAGAAGGCTTGGCCAAACCATGCGGCCCAGGGTGTCGACAAGTCCCACCAACAAGGCCGCGTAAAGGGCACCTTTCAAAGAACCGATGCCGCCGATCACCACCACCGCCAAGGACAAAATCAGCAAGGGATCCCCCATGCCTGATTGAACAGAAATCATGGGGCCCAGCATCACGCCACCCAAGGCCGCCAACATGGCGCTGATGGCAAAAACAACGGTGAATAAAAAATTGATGTTGACGCCCAGGGCTCCAATCATTTCTCTTTTCTCCGCGCCCGCTCGGATTTGCATGCCCAAGCGTGTTTGGGTGAGCAAAAACCAAAGAGCCAGACCGGCAAGAACGGCTACGCCCGTGATGCTCAAACGGTAAAGGGGGTAACTGAAGGTCGATGTGAGCTGAACGGGACCCTCCAACCAAGCGGGCAAGTTCACATACAAGGGCTCTCTGCCCCAGATCATGATCACACCGTCGTTCAAGACAATGCTGAGACCAAAACTGGCAAGGACTTGGTCGAGGTGAGGCTTTGTGTAGAGGTGCTTGACCAAGACCCGCTCAATGGTCCAAGAAAGTACAAACACCATGCACATGGCAAGCAAAACGGCCAAGCCAAATGAGGGAACCGAACTGGTCGCAAAGGCGATCAAAAAAGCCCCGATCATGAGCATGGAGCCGTGGGCCAAATTGATGAGGTTCATCACACCAAAGGTGAGCGTCACGCCTACGGCCATCAAAAACAGGATCATGCCCAACTGCAGGCCATTGAACACCTGCTCGATGAAGAGCCCCAAGCTCATGTCCAAAACAAACCCTTCGCGCTTACTTCAAAGGGCATTTTTTAGCAAACTCGTCTGGAGATTTTTCTGCAATGACCGCCACTTGCTTCAAGTACAAACTGCCATCACTTCTTTCATCGACCACGGTGAGGTAGGTGTTTTCAATCGGGTGGTTGTTGGTGTTGAATGCAAATGGGCCACGAACGCTTTGAAAATTGGCTTTCTTCAAAGCCGCACGAAAGGCTGTTTGATCCTTCACATTGCCCTTGACCTCTTTGACAGCGGAGTCCAAGAGCATCATGGCATCATAGGCCAAGCCAGCGTAACTGGCAGGATCCCGCCCAAACTTGGTCTTGAAGTCTTGAACAAAGCGCTTGTTGGCAGGGTTATCAATGCCCGCAAAGTAGGTCGCACTCACATAGGTCCCAAGTACGCTCTTGCCTTGTGCTTGGAAAGCGGTGGGTTCGGTCAAAGCGATGTTTGAAAACACGGGAATTTTACCCACCAAGCCTGCTTGCGCCCATTGACGCATGAAAGCAATGCCCAGTCCACCGGGATAAAAGGCGAACACGCCATCGGCTCCTGAGGCGCGGATTTTGGCGATGTCTGCAGCAAAATCAAGTTGCGTCAACGGGGTGAATTGGGAGGCCACAATCTCGCCCTTGAAGCCTGTCTTTGCTGCGTCGGTGTGCTCGTAGCCGGCTTCAAAGTCTGCACCAATCAAATAGAGCTTCTTCACCCCTTGTTTGGTCATGAAAGCCCCCATGCCAGTGGTCAACTGTGCATTTTGAAAGGCGGCGTTGAAATAATAGGGGCTGCACTGCTCACCAGCGTTCATGGCGACGCCGCCGTTCATGCCGATGAAGAAAATTTTTGCATCCACGATGGGCTTGACGCCCGCTACCAACTCATTGGAAGCAGACAGTCCAACAATGACATCCACTTTTTCTTTGTCAATCAACCTGGAAATCTCCTGCACGGTAGCACTGGGATTGCCTTTTGAGTCGGCGGCCACGACTTCAATTTGAGTGCTTCCAAATTTGCCACCCAAATGGTCCATGGCAATTTCAAAGCCCCTCTTTTGCTCCAAACCCAAAACGTTCAAAGGACCACTTTGCGCAGAAATAAAACCGACTTTCAGCTTGGTGTCTGCTAAAACTTGGTTCAAACCCAAGAGCATCATCAAAGCGGCACCGATGACGCCTGTCTTTAAAATTCTTTTCATGTCTGTCTCCATTTGTTGGTTGCTTCGTTGTCAAAACTTAAAATTTAAGCCACTGTCTCAATATAAATTAATTTTCATTTTTTGAATACCTCGAAAACGAGCATTTTTATTAAAAACAGGAGGTTCTATCAAACGCATCTTCGGAAATCTCTTGCACAAAGCGGGCAAAGCGACGGCGAGCTCCAACCTGGCCAAGGGGCGGCCCAGGCAAACATGGATGCCAGAACCGAAAGCCAAATGCAAATTGGGCTTTCGGGTCAAGTCAAATGCATTGGGCTGATCAAACACCCTTTCATCGCGGTTACCGGCGCCTACTGAAAAAATAACCTCGGTATTAGCAGGAATCAGGCCTGAACCGACGGTCACTTCACGCGTGGTGCGCCTGCCTTGAAGTTGAAGAGGTGAACAATAGCGAATGCACTCCTCAACCGCAACGGGCACATTGAGCTCATCGCTTGCCATCAAAGCCATTTGTTCGGGATGGTGCATCAAAGCCAAGGTGGACAGGCCAATTAAATTGGTCGTCGTTTCATGACCGCCATTGAGAACCAAAATGCACAAGTGCGCCATTTCATTTTCAGAAATGTCCTCGCCTCGTTTTTCTGCTGCGACCAAGGCACTGATGATGTTCGAAGGCGTCTCCTCCATGGGACGACCACGCCAAAGATTGATGTATTGAAGCAAATAATCTTTGAACTTTTGTGTGGCAACATGACCCGCATCGATCACCTCCTGTGTCACCGTGGGGTTCAAGGGCAGCAAGACTTGAGCGCCTAAATCTCGAATGATGGGCCCCTCCTCTCTTGGTACACCAAAGATATCGCAGACCAATTGGACGGGTATTTTGGAAGAAAAATCAACAATGAAATCGATGTCACGTTTTTTTTCAATATCGACCAACAATTTCTCAACAATGTCCACCGTAGCTTGCCTTAAACGTTCAATGGATTTTTGGCTAAAGAAGGGGTTCACGATCGTTCTAAGACGGTCGTGATCTGGGGGATCTCGAAACAGCATGCTGGTGGTGTGGTGCTCAAGAAGAGGCCCCGGGCCGAACTTCTTGGTGTAGGCTTCCTTCCGGTTGACCACCCCTGAGAGATCACGCCAGACGCTGATGATGTCATCGTAGCGCGTGAGCAAGACCGATCCATCGGCATTGCGATGGATCGGGTCTTCGTCCCTCAAGGCCTTGAAGTAAGGCAAAGGGTCCAAGTAATAGTCATCGGGAATGTCAAACAAGTTGAACGCTTTGGGGTCAATTGGAGCCGACGAGGAAGCGGTCTGAGTTGTTGTCATAAGTGTTCACCCCTTGAGTTGAAAAAACAAAGACCCGTCTTCATCGCTGAGCGGGCAAGTGCTGGGTCATCGCATCAAGCCATTGAGGGTCTACATCCAAGGTCTGTAGCTCCTCCAAAATTTCGCTCTTGGTTTGCGTCCACCGCTCAACCACATGAACGCCTTGCAAGTCATCGGGATCGTCCTCCTGGTAGGAGTACTCCAAACGAATGCCGTTGGGGTCAAAAATATAAATCGACCACGTCTGAACGCCGACACAAACAGGACCAATGAAGCTCATGTCAAGGGCCTTGAGTCGGTCCATCATGGCATTGAATTGTGACTCGGTGGTGGTGAAGGACACGTGCTGCATGGATGCAATCGTGTTGCGATCCCCAACGCCCACTTCTTGGGCAGACAACTCAAAGAAAGCCAACAAGGTGTCTCCACCTGCATCGAAAAAATAGTGTCTTAGGTTTTCAAAAGGAGGGTTGCCCCGATTTCCTGGCCCCACACCCACGCCTGGCGGCACTCGAAGGGCATGGACCAAGGGCATGCCCAAGACACCATGATAAAACTCGGTGGTTGCCTTCATGTCCGAGGTGTTCAAAGCCAAGTGATGGATGCCTCGTGAAGTGGGCTTTGAGCTGTGTTGGGCTCTCATGGGGTTGGAGTGCATAGGATCCTCAATGCGCGAGCAGGGGTTGAATGAACGGTCAAGGGGCGATTTACAGTTTCAGTTTGAACAAGTCCACGGCATTGCTTCGACCTATTTTTTGACGATCTGCAACGCTGATAGGGGTCTGATCAAACCACATGGCCGCATGGTCCACATTCTCAAAGGGCCAATCGGTAGAGAACAAGATGCGGTCTGAACCGATCTCTAGCATGGCATCGATGAGCGTTTGTGTTCTGAAGTTGCCAGAGGTGGTGAGGTAAAAGTTTTCTTGAAAATAGTCGCCCAACTTCCTTTTGGCAGGATAAGCCTTTTCTTCATGGACCCAACCATTTCTGTGGTCAACTCGCCAAATGCTGTACGGCAAACCCTCACCCAAATGTCCCAGAATAATTTTCAAGTGCGGATGTCGATCAAAGAGGCCACTGGCCATCAACCTGAGCGCGTGCACCGCGGTTTCTTGACCGAAGGCCCAGGTCGGCCCCATGAGCCAGGGGTGCCCCGCATAAATTTGAGACCACGAGGGAATCGGGTTTCTGGGATGCAGATAAAAGGGTGCGTCCAATTGTTCGCACACGCTCCAAAACTCTGCGTACTGGGGCGCATCATAGTAAACCACGTTCTCGGCATGGTCGACTTGAGAAAATCCATTGACCAAAGCCCCTTTGAATCCAAGCTCCTTCATGCAACGGGTCAACTCTTGGGTTGCCATCTCTGGGTCTTGCATGGGAAGGGCCGCAAAGCCTTGGAAACGGTCCGGTCGCTTGGCCACTTGTTCGGCCAGGAAATCATTGGCTCGCACTGCAATCTCGTGGGCTCTTTTTTTATCAAAGATGGCTTGAACGGCTGGAGCGTTCAAGGACAAGATCATCATCTGCATGCCGTGCTTGTCCATCTCCCTCAGTCGGTATTCTTGAACATCGATCAACCTCTTGGACAACTCCCCCCAAACGGACTCGGCCAAAAAGCCCGCAGAGTCTTGCAAAGTCTCTGGGATTGCAAAATGTTCCTCTAAACCAATTTTTCCGTCCATGATATTTAAACCTTTAGCTAAAAAACAATCAATACTGTCCCTTGGGCTCTAGGCCCAGCAAATGTTGCCCCACCATGGAAGACACCGCATCCCAATTCAAACTGATGTGCCTAGAAATTGCATTGGCATCACGCCACATGCGCTGCAAGGGTTGATCCAAAGTCAGACCAGCACCTCCAACAGCAGCAAAAAGCCCATCGACACCTTGCTGAGCAAGCCTTGTTGCGTAGGCGTGGTCTCGGCGGTTGCGGATGCGCTGGGAAATGGTGATGGGCACACCACTCATGGCCATTTGCTCCACCTCGGTGGTGTCTCGATTGATCAAAAGAGTGGCGGCGTCCAAGGCTGCAGTGGCCTCGGCCAAGCGAGACTGAACGGGAAAGAAGTCCCTCAAGCTGTTGCCTCCTCCAGCGACTGCGCCTCTGGTGACTCGGGACTCACACAGCTCAACGAAGGTGTCAATGGCGCCTTGAAGGGTTCCTAAAATGGGCGCCACCAAACAAACTGGCACGGCAGACAAGAAAGGAATGCTGTAAATGGGATGCGGGTTGTCCTTCAGACCTGGGGGTTGACCTGAGGAGAGCTCAGCGAATGTGATCTTGCGGTGCTCTGGCACAAAGACATCCTCGGTGATGACGATGGACTTCGATCCCGTGCCAGCTTGCCCCATGACGAACCAATCGTCCTCGATCTGCCAATGCGCTTTGGGGACCAAGAGAAAGCCAGCACTCGGCTTGTCATCAGGATGCAGCAGTGGAAAGTGCACGCCAAGCAAGGCCCATTGGGAGTTATCGACGTTGGAGGCATAGCTCCATTTGCCTTTGATCAAGTAGCCCCCTTGAACCCTCTGCGCTCTCGCCGCTGGCGCGTAGGAGCCGCACAAAATCGCTTGCGGATTTTCAAGCCAAACATCATCTTGAGCCTCTTTGGGCAAGGTGGACAGCAGCCACTGATGAATCAAACCCAAGGCGCAACCCCAAGCCGTCGATGTGCAGCCACGACCGACCTCGGCGATCAAGTCCATGAAACCCGTAAAGCCGTACTCATAGCCTCCGTAGCGGGCAGGTTGAAGCAACTTAAAAAAACCTTGGTCCTTGAAGCGCTGGGTGATTTCTTCAGAAACGCGCCTGTTTTTCTCGGTCATTTGAGCATGGGCCGAGAGATAGGGTCTCATCTCCTTGGCTTGATCCAAAATCACACTCAACTTTGGCGCACCAAGGACCGCACTCCTTCTTCCGGGGGCCGAAGAGAAAGGATCTAAAAAGTGACTCAAACTGTGCAAGGGCGCATTCATCAGAAAATCTCCTGAGAAGTTAATCAAGCTATTTTCAACTTAAATACTTGCAAATGCAATTAAATTGAATGTGGTGTTTACCCTTAAAATGAAACTTCAACTCGTCCTCCTTTTACAGATGAGACATCATTAAAATAGCACCCATGCCCGTACAACACTCCCTAGAGAAAGCGCTCCCCTTCCTTTTGGCCCGAACTGGTATCAGCATGGGGCAAGCGTTCACCAAAGAACTTCTTCCCTTTGAAATCTCTCTGATTGAGTGGCGCGTGTGTGTGACGATTTACGAGACCCAGGACTCCACACTCAGTCAAGTGGCCCAAACCTGTTCCAACGATCCCTCTACACTGTCCAGAACCGTCAATGGCTTGATCAAAAAAGGATTCATCAAACGCATACAGTCTCGCTTGGACCGAAGATCGTTTGTCTTGCATTTGACCGCCAAAGGGCGACAAGTGACCCAAAAAATCATTCCCTTGGCGCAAGCGTATGAGGCGCAAGCGCTGAGCGACTTCAGCGCCCAAGAGACCGATCAGCTGCGTAGACTCCTCAAGCGCGTGCATGTCAACATGGGTAAAAATTCAACGGCCCTTTAAGATGTGATCGGACACCTTTTCCGCCATCATCATGATGGGCGCATTGACAGGCCCACGAACAATCCTAGGTAGTGCTGAGCCATCCACCACTCTTAGGCCCTCCACACCAAAAACCTGCATGTTGGAATTGAGCACTGCCCAGGCGTCGCTTTCAAGACCCATGCGGCACGTCCCAACGGGATGGTGAAGGGTGATCGCATGTTTTGCAATGAAAGCGTCCACCTCTTCGTGTGTTGAAATGGATGGACCGGGGAACATCTCTCCTCCAGAAAATTCAGAAAATGCGCCAGAGCTACCGATGTGCCGCATGATCTTGATCATTTCACGAAGGACCTGGGTGTCTTGAGGGTGGGAGAGGAAATTTTGAAGGATCAAAGGCTTTGAAGCGGGATTGCGATCTGACAATTGAACCTCGCCTCGACTCTGAGGCGTTAAAAAAACACCCTTCAAAGCATAGGCATCCACATAAGGTTTCACAAAGGGCTTGAGGTAGGGGCCAGCGGTCATGGGTGCGGCCGCGAGAATCAATTGCAAATCCGGAAGACTCAAAGACCCATGGCTTTTGACATGACCCACGGCTGCAGCCGGCACCTGGCCACTCAAGCCTGAGCCCCAAAAAGCGGTTTTCAACAGATCGATGACCATCCTATCAAAGCGCAAGACGTCAAACAAAGGTCCATTGCCCACTCTTTTCCAACGCACATCACAGACCAGGTGATCGTGCAAATTTTTCCCAACCCCAGGCAAATCGACCAGCACTCTGATATCTTGCTTTTTAAGCGCCTGTGCCTCTCCAACGCCTGAGAGCATCAACAGTTGAGGCGAATTGATCACGCCTGCACTGAGGATCACTTCCTGGGTAGCAAAAAAGGTTTGGGTGTCGCCCTTGACATGGACCTCAACCCCTATGGCTCGACCATTTTTGATCTTCACCTTGTTGACGCTCACATGGGTCATCACGTCCACGTTCCCTCTGGCGATCGAAGGGTACAAATAGGCTGAGGCCGCACTCCACCTTTTACCCTTGTGGATGGTGGTCTGCATGTGAGAAAACCCCTCGATGCACCCAGCGTTATAGTCTTCGATAAAAGGGTAGCCCAATGACCGCGTGGTCTGCAAAAATGCCTCCATCAAAGGATCTTGGTAAATCATTCTTGAGACATGCAAGGGGCCTGCACCCCCTCGCTGCGAACTCTCCCCCTCTTGCCAATTTTCGCTTCGCTTGAAAAAAGGCAAGACCTTGTCATAAGACCAATCCGTTAAACCAAAATCCTGCGCCCAAGCATCGTAGTCCTCAGGAGCACCCCTGGCATACGCCATGCCGTTGATGCTGGAAGAACCCCCGATGACCTTGCCTCGAGCACACTCGATCTCTCGATGTGCCATGCGACCCTCACTTTGAGTGAAGTAGCCCCAGTCATAAAGCCGATTTTTAAGAATGAGCCCCCAGGTCAAGGGTATTTTGATCATTGGAGAACGATCCCGTCCCCCAGCTTCCAAGACCAATATTTTTACCGCAGGATCGGCACCCAGCCTATAGGCTAGCGCACACCCTGCAGAGCCTGCGCCAACGATGATGTAATCATAAGTATTGTTCTTCATGGAGTGCAAGGGTCAAGCGATCCGTCAAATGAGCAAGTTCAAGAAAGGTTGGTAAAGGCAAGGTTTGAACAACACACCGTAAGCTCACCGACCATCAATGTGATCATAGAGCCTCATCACTTTGTTGCTGTAAGTGTTGATCTTTGGAAGTGTTCTCTCAAGAGCAAAACTGAAGACCGGCAAAACCAAAGACATGTTTTACAGGCCAAATAAACGAGCTGCATTTTCACCAAGGATCTTGGTTTTGTGCGACTGAGGAATAGGTAAGCCCTCGATAAGACTTGTATCTGCTCCAATCAAAGGCTCATCAGAACCGAAAAGAATTCTGTCTGGACCTACAATTTCATGGGCCATCATGATGCTCGGCGCGTAAAAGGACGCTGTGTCGTAATAAAGTTGTTTGGCGTATTCACTGGGAGGTTTTTTGATGTATTGACGGCAATCTGGGAACAACTCGTAACCATTGTCCAAACGCTTTAAAAGCATCAACAATGCACCACCCGTGTGCGCCATGATGTAAGGAAAATTGGGGTATCTTTCAAAAACACCAGAATAGATCAAGCGAGTTGCACAAGTCGTTGTGTCAAAAACAAAACCCAACCTCAAGGGCAGCTCAAACTCTTCCTTGCCCACATTGGGCGGGAACATCGGATGCTCAAACACGGGAAGTTTCAACGCGTCTATCTTGGCCCAAATAGGCTCAAACCGCTCATGGTTCAATTGCATGCCCGCCACATTGGAGCCGATCATGACCCCCTTCATGCCCAACTCCAGGGTCAGACGATCAAGCTCTATCAAAGAAGCCTCAATGTCACTCAAGGGCAAGGTGCCCAGTCCAAAAAAACGGTCCGGATGCGATTGAACCATCTTGGTTGTGACATCGTTCATGTACTGGGCCATTTCAACTTGACGCAGTCCTGACCAGTCATAAACACTCGGAGAGGAAAGCGACAAAGCCCGCATATCGATACCCTGGGAGTCCATGACGCGAAGTCGCTGATCGATATCAAAAAAAGCCTCACGCCACCACATGTAGGTGTAGCCATCTTTGCGCAACAAGGTTTGACCCGATGGCGTCTTCTCCACTTGAAGCACCATGTCCTTCAACATGGCATCAAAATAACCACGGTCAAATACATGGGAGTGAATGTCAATCTTCAAAGTAAGCCTAGTTGCATTTAAATCAAATCATTCGCCAATCACATCAAACTCTTCTTGGAACATGTCTACCGAGATCAATCAGGCGTGATGTTGGAGGATTTGATGATCTCACCCCATTTTTGGAGTTCCGAGGTCTGATAAGACGCAAAGGCCTGCGGGGTCCCAGGCGTAGGCTCTGCCCCTGCACCACTTAAGCGCGAGATCACCTCGGGATCTGCAAGAATGCGATTCAAAGCACTGTTGAGTTTTTGAATGACGGGCTGAGGCGTTTTAGCTGGAGCGACTATCCCAAGCCAAGACGAGGCCTCGAAATTTGGAAAACCCGACTCACTGATCGTAGGTGCTGATGGCAGCAACTCGCTTCTCTTCAAGCTGGCTGAAGCCAAAGCGCGAATCCGACCTGATTTGATGTGTGGGAGCGCCGTGGCCACATCCAAAAACATCACGGGTATTTGACCTGAAATCAAATCCAACACCGCTGGACCGGCACCTTTGTAGGGCACATGCACAAGCTCTATATTGGCGCGCTTGGCAAACAACTCCATGGTCAACTGATGGGGACTGCCTGGACCGGATGAGCCAAAGCTGATTTTCTTAGGATTGGCCTTGGCATAGCTCACGAACTTTGACACCGAGTCGACTGGGAAATCTGCGTTGCAGACCAAAAGAAATTGAAAGGTGGCCGCCAAGCCGATGGGTGAAAAATCTTTGACGGGATCGTAACTTAAGGTTTTAAACAAAGACGAATTGATGGCATAGGTGGTCACACTCGAGAGCAAAAGGGTGTGCCCATCGGGAGCTGCGTGCGCCACAAAATCAGCTGCAATGTTGGTTGCCCCCCCGGGGCGGTTTTCAACAACCACAGGTTGACCGATGATTTCAGACAACTTGGGGGCGATCAAACGTCCGAAGTAATCCACACCACCACCTGGCGCAAGGGACACAATCAATTTGACCGGCTTATCGGGATAGGTTTGCGCTTGAAGCAGCGGCGTGAAAGAAAGCAAGGCGAGCAAGACGGACAGACACCTTCTTGATGCTCTAAACAACTGAGACCGCATTTTTAAACCTTCAAAGATTGTTCAACACATCCCTTTTTTTAAGAAGGACAAGTTCAAGCAGCAAAGCTTTTCTTAAAGGGTATGCTCGTCGTGATCGGTCTTTGCAAACCGATCGGCCAACAAAGCTGCCATGATAAAGCCGCCGGCCACGGCACCATTTTTCAGCAAGTGGTTCAATTGGTTGCCCAGTTGCGCTGGATCAACGCTCCAAAATTGATGTGCAATCAAGCCCGCCGCAATGGAGAACGCCGCCATCAAATACGCCACCAATTTGATTCTCCATCCAAGCAAGAAACAAATGGCTGCGATGAACTCAAAGGCGACGACCACATACACCGTGATCTCAGGAAAAGGCAAACCCAATTTACCGAAATAGGCAATCGTGCCATCGATCGAAGATGCTTTCCTGTAGGCGGGCACAAAAAACAAAATGCTCATTAAAATTCGGCCCAGCAAGAATAATTTTTCTTCTAACTTCGAGGGTGATTCCAGTGTATGTTCAGACATGTTGTACTCCTTTATAAAATCTAATTGTGAGAGAAGTCTATGTGAAAACCGAAGATCAAAATACAGGGTTTACGATGTGAAAAGTTCAACTCGAAAGTCACCCATGCCTTTGATCAACATCAAGCGGGCATGAGAGATGAACATCCGAGGTCACACCCTCAATCGATCGAAATGTTGGCCTCTTTGATGATCTTTGCCCATTTGTCTGTTTCACTGCGCATGTAACTCATCATGGCAGAAGGCGTGCTCGACTTGAATTCACCACCGATTTCTAAAATTTTGGCCTGAACATCTTTATCAAGCGCCACTTTGACCATCTCGGCATTCAAGCGTTGAACGATGTCCTCGGGTGTTTTGGCCGGCACCACAATGCCCTGCCACGCCCATGCCTCAAAACCTGGGTAACCACTTTCAGCAACCGTGGGCAGCTCTTTCATTTGATCCAAGCGCTTGTCACTCAAAGCCGCAAGGGCCCTTAATTTGCCCGTTTGTACATGCTGCGCAGCAGTTGCATAATCGAGCACCATGGCAGGGATCACACCAGCCAACAAGTCTTGTGCAGCAGGCGCGCCTCCTTTGTAAGGTACGTGGGTCATTTGAATGCCAGCTCGGTCAGCCAACAACTCCATGGCCAAATGGTGTGGAGAGCCTGCGCCTGGACTTGCAAAATTGATTTGTTTGGGCCTGGCTTTGGCATAAGCCACAAACTCTGACAACTTGTTGACGGGCATGGATGGGTTGACGACCAAAAGAAGCGAAAATTTCGCAGTCAAGCTGATCGGCGCAAAATCCACCATGGGTGAGTAGGGTAATTTTTTGTACAAACTTGAATTCACAGCGTACGTGGAATTGTCCCCCAAAAGCAAGGTGTACCCATCTGCCGGCGCCTTGGCCACAAACTCTGCACCGATGATGGTCGCAGCCCCAGGGCGGTTGTCCACGATGAATTGCTGGCCCAGTGCCTCCGACAATTTAGGTGCAATGACCCGCGCAAAAGTATCTGAACCGCCTCCTGGAGGATAAGGCACGATCAACCTGATCGACTTGCTTGGAAAATTGTCAGCCTTGACATCACCCAACATGGGCAACAAAGAAGATGCGCCCAAGAAAGATAAAACTTTTCTACGATTGTTCATGACTTTCCTTTTACAGATTTCAAAAAATAAAGCCCACTTGAAGACTATCCATGAGATCGATCAAGGGCTGCGTTACACCATGTTTTTCAAAGCAGCCTGTAAATTTGACTCGAATTGCTCAACATGTGCCTGATCCAAGGCTTGAATCAGGCACAACTTCATCAGCATCAACATTTTCTTTTCCTCACCCATGCTGTCCAAGGCATTGCCAAGCAGTCGATAGATTTGTTCAGGCACCGTATAGGGTACATCGATTGATTCAAATTGAACTAAGGTTTTCCCTTGTAAATGATCGCCCTTTAAGCGATGCAAGGCGAGCTCGACCTTTTTTGCATCAATTTCTTTCCACCTCCCTGCGATGTGATGGTCAGGTCGAATCAAGTAGAAACCACCCTCTTCTGCATCAAAAATCTTGTGCAAATCAGGCTGTGTGACTTGAACAACCGTCTGATTGGCCACCTGCACTTTCGAGATGAGAATCACTTCAAGATCTGTAAATGTCTTCAACATGGCCAAATCGGCCATGGCTTTTTCATTCAACGCCTGTCTTAAGAAATAAAAGCCACAGGTCTTCAAACCCACCAATTTTTGTAAATGCGTGAAGTTTGAATTCTGATGCTGGATCAGTCGCACGTCCGGGATGACTTCCCCCACTTTGGGCCCTCCTCTCCACGGATCGGTCTCAGGCGTGCTCAAAGGAGAGTCACGCAAAGGTACATAGGTCGCTTGCTTTGGGTTCAGAATGTCCTCTACATCGGTGTCCCCCAGAGCCAAAGACAAGACAGCATCCCTCAACACCCGAATACCTGGATTGGGTGGCGTCATGAACAAAGCATTCCTATTGGCCAAAGCAGCGTTTTCAAGAAAGACCTTCTTGCGCTCCAAGGAGTAAGCATCTAACAAGCACTCAGGCGACGCTTCAAGGATCACAGAAGACAACTTCCAGCCTAAATTCCATGCATCTTCAACACCAGAATTCAAGCCCCGAATGCCAAAGATCGGCATCAAATGTGCCGCGTCGCCTGCAAACAAGACCCTCTCATGGTTGAACGAATCCAACGAGCGACTATGAACCTTGTAGGGACTGTACCAAACCAACTCCCACGCTCCATCTTCCCCAATGTAGTCCAAGTGCGATTTAATTTTGACAAGAATGTTCTCAAGCTTTAAAGCCTCAGTCAAATCCTCATGTTCTCCCAACTGATAATCCAAACGCCAAACACCATCAGGTTGGCCGTGCATCAAAACGGTCAGACCTGGGTTTGATGGGGAATCAAACCAACAGCGTCTTTCAATGATGGCGTCGGTTTTTAATTTAATGTCAACAATGATGTAAGTGGCTTCATACGATGTCCCGTTGAGGTTCAAGCCCATGAGGTTTCTCACCGTGCTCTTGGCTCCATCACAGGCAACCACATACTGAGATTTCGCTTTATAAACACCTTTTGGGGTATCGATACTCAACTCCATGACGGAGCCTTGACGCTCCATCCCAAGGAGCTTGCTTTGCCAGCGCAAATCGATGTGTGAACTTTGATCGACTTGGTTGACTAAAAATTGCTCGGTATATGACTGCTGTATGTTGAACATGGGCCGATACATGATTTGAGGATCATCGGCCATCTCGAACTTTAAAATTTCTTGATCCTTGTAGAAACTTCTCCCCCCTTTCCAATCAAGTCCCTTTCCAATGATTTGATCAATCGCACCTAAAGCATCCCATATCTCCAAGGTGCGCCTAGACATACCAATGGCTCGACTTCCCTCGCAGACTTGAGCGTCGTCTTCAAGCAGCACACAGTCCACCCCTGTTTTTTGCAAAGTCAGGGCCAAGGTCAATCCAATGGGGCCAGCGCCTACAATGACGACCGGATGAACCATCGATGAGTGACTCATCTTCTTTAGCTTGCTAGAGGAATTAGCCTTAGGACTTGATTCGATTGTCATTTTTATTCTTTCAAAAGAGGCTCATTTGTACCCAAAGATTCAATTCGAGCCATGAAAATTCAGGCTCTCTCTTTGAAACAATTTTTGATGGAATGAGCGGATTTCTCAAGGGCTTTCAATGCAGGCTCAAGAGTTGCCGTCCACATCAAGAAACCGTGAGGCAGTTGTGCAAAGACATGGAGCTCAGGATTTGCTCCTACAGAGATCAATTGATTGAAGAGTTTTTGCGTGTCACCCATCAACGGATCGTCTTCGCCCACAGCCAAAAAGACAGGTGGTAGATTGCTTAAATCCTCATGCAATGGAACGGCTCCGTTGTCACTCAAAGGCCGCCCTTTGCCAACATATTGCTCCCAAACCCATTGCGAGTACTTTCTCGCAGTGGGCTTGAATCCGTCTGCATTACAGTAAAACAAAACCAAACCGTTGAGCGCATCCTCTTTCATGTCTCTTAATTTCTGAGCAACGGACAGCGCAATCGTTGATCCGGCAGACTCTCCAAAAAGTATTGGATTGCCCAGCAGTTCAAACTGCGCTTGATGGGCACGCAGAAAGCTTAGAACTTCAATGATTTGATTGACTTGTGTGGGATAGCAATACTCAGGAGTTTTATAGTAATCAATGGCACAGACAACACACGAAGACAAATCAGCAAGGCTGGTCGTTGTCTGTGCATGCGAGTCCAATCCACCTGCCCACCAACCAGCACCTCTGATAAAAATCACATAATTAAAGGGAGCTGCCCCCAAGGGATATGTCAGCCGAATAGCGATGGGGCCTTCTTTGCCCTGTACATCAAGGTCTACGATTTTTGAGATGCTAGGCAAGACCCCTCTTAAAGAGTCAAAGTAGATATTTTGCTTTTCTCTGGCCTGCTCAATGGGCATTGACAAAGGATCGCCTGGGTCAATGCCCAAATTCTTGTGAAAGGCTTGCGCTTCTTTAAAGGTCTTGAACATCAAGAGAGTCGCTCAAGTTGCTCTTCTTGGTGCGCCAGACATGGGCCTCGCACTCGGATCGGTCACCACATCAATGACCACGGGTTTATCGCTCTTCAGAGCCCGCTTGATGGCAGCTTCAATTTCCAAAGGATGCTCAACTCTGATTCCCTCGCAATCGAACACCTTGGCCAAATCAGCAAAGTTGGTCTCTCTGTAGACATGGATGTCTTTTTGACCTGTTTCAGATCGATCTTTGTACACTGCGTTGATGTTGGGCGCGCCTTGAGCCAATTGACTGTTGTTGTTGATGATGGTGATGGTGTTGATCCCCCAGCGCCTTGCCGTTTCCAATTCAGACTGGTGGTACATGAAACCGCCATCTCCAGTGAAACAAAAAACAGGGGTGTTGGGACTGGCGCACTTGGCACCCAAGGCGGCTGGGAATGCCCAGCCCAAAGATCCAGCAGCTCTAAGATACCTTTGTTCAGGGTACTTCATCTCTATCATCGTACCCGACCATTCAGAAGAGTAACCCGTATCGGCAACGACCATCGCATCCTTTGGCAGCCAATTCGATAGTTGATGACATAGATGTGCTGGCTTGATGGGTACTGACTCGTCACTCCAATGCTTTTGAGCATTGATTCGCCAATTTTGAATGGCCTTTTGAATGGTTTCTAACCACTTCGCTCGAGTTGTATGAATGTCCATGCTCATCAACTCAGCCAAAGTTTCGCGAACATCTCCATGGATCAACTTGGCATTTTCAAAGTTGCGTCCTAACTCGAAGGGATCAATGTCAATTTGAATGACTTGAGTACCGCGCGCAGGAAGCGTCCAGCCCGCAGTCATTTGGTCTCCCGTGTCACTCCCAGCAAAGATCACCAAATCAGACTGAGCCAGGATTTCATTCGCACATGATCTCGAGTACGTTCCCGCAACGCCTGCAAACCAAGCATTCGACTCCGCCAAAACAGCTTTTGCATCCAAGGAGGCGACAACAGCCACGTTCGCCGCCTGGACAAAGGCCTCAATCTCCCTTTGTGCTCTGCTCTCCATTGCACCTTTATCAACCACCAACACAGGTCGCTCACTGAGCTTGAGAGCCTCTTGAATAAAGATCAAATCCTCTTGAGCGGGCCTGGGCCTAAAAGGTGTGAAGGAGCTAAATATAGAGTCCACCGATGGAGCGGAATCGATGTGCTGAGCACCAATCAAGTCTCCCGTATGACCCGCAATATCCAAATGGACGGGCCTTGGTGACCCACACATGGCCTCTCTAAAAGCCGTTCTGATCAAATGAGGCAATTGAGAGATTTCATCAACGCGACCAGAAAATCGAGTGACGGATTGAAACAAGGGTTGATGCGCAAGCTCTTGATAGGCGTTTCTGTATTGGTTCACTGCAGCTTGCCTACCCGTCAAAGCAATCACGGGCGAATGACCTAAAAAAGCATCCTGAAGTCCCGAGGCTAAATTGGCTGCACCCACCGATTGCGCCATGCAGACACCAGGTTTGTAGCCCGCTCTTGCGTACCCGTCGGCCATGTAGGCAGCGGCTTTTTCTGAATGCGTCAAGATACGTCGAATTCCTAAGTGCTCCATCTCTATCAAGGAGCGACGAAGAATTGCATCCATGAAAAAAACATGATCTACGCCATAAGCTTTCAACGCTTGAGCCAAAAAAAGGCCGCCTGTCATTGACATGTTCATCAGACCTTCTCTTCGCTTGAATTAGCATCAAGCGAAAACTTCCAACCATTGGCTTCCAGCTTTTCGATCATCTCGTGTCCATACTTTGCAACAATGGGATCCGCGGCTTGCGGCAAACGACCCACGTCGTTGAAATCTTCTTTTTTACCCTGGATGATGACCAATAAATGGGCGTCTTTGTCCGATACATTGATGAATTGACGAGCGACTTTGGGCGGCATAGAAATCATGTCAAAGGGATTCAAAATGATGTGCTCCTGCCCATCATCGCCCCAACGAATTTTCCACTGTCCACTTAAAGCCATGAATGTTTCCGTGGTTTTCCAATGCACATGCAATCCTGGACCGTCCCCCGCCTCTGCCAAAGCGATGCCAATTCTGATGTCCCCCTTATCACCGTCCTCTATGGCTGGATTGTTTGACAATCGGCCAGGCATATTGGCCGGCGCCATCAAAACATAATTCGCCTTGGGATTGAACATTCTCAGCACATCCATGGGTATACCCAAATCCTTTTCCCAGTTGCTCGCTCTAGGCTTGAGCTCATTGAACCTGGCTATTCTTGATTTCATTTCCTCTTGTGTTGGGCATATGGTTTTCATTTCTTCTTCCTTAGTTAAATTTCATGTTGTTGGTCGAGGCTAATTTTGACCACTTCTCATAATCATTTTTGATGAAATCGGCAAACTCAGCCGTGCTTGACCAAAGAGGCGTAACACCTTGTTTTTCAAGCCTGACCTTTGTTTCATTGGTTTTCATGATTTTGGTGATCTCGCGATTCAATCGCTCAATGATTTGAGGATTTGTGCCTTTGGGGGCCAACAAGCCATACCAGGTATCGGTCACCAGTTCAGGCAGACCAAGCTCAACGACAGTGGGTACATCTGGAAGCAAGGGACTTCGATGGGTCGTGAACAAGGCCAATGCCTTTAACTGCTTGCCCACCACCAAGGGCGCAGAGGTGGGCAAACCCCCAATCACCATGTCTATCTGCCCTCCCACCAAATTGGTCACTGCATGGGATGCAGATTGGTAAGGGATGGGTAAGACTTTAATTTTTGCGATCGATAAAAACTGCTCAGTTGCAAAATTATTAGATGCACCAGGCCCACCCGTACCATAGGTCAATTTGCCAGGAGCGTTTCTAGCAAGTTGGATAAATTCATTGAATGTATTGGCATTGACCTGTGGATTGACCACCATGACATTTGGAATGGCTGCCACCATTGAAATGGGCATCAGATCTTTGAGGGGGTCAAACTTCAGATTTTTTTTGATGATCGGTGTAATGGTCAAGGTCGGAGACGTCACAAATAGGGTATACCCGTCAGGAGCAGCTTTGGCCGCATATTCCATGGCAACTAGTCCCCCAGCACCTGGTTTGTTCTCAATCACAACCGGTTGTCCTAAAGACTCGGAAAGACCTTCAGCCAAAAGTTGGCCCACAAAAAATGTCCCCCCTGTTGGGAAAGGCAATACCAATTTAACGGGCTTTGTAGGGTACTCTTGCGCTAGAACATGGGTAATGGGTTGCAAGAGCAAACTGCAAAGCACACCAAGCATGAATAAAATTTTCATCCAATCTCCCAAGTGTTTGATGTTCATTGTTCTTACAACAATTATCAAACAATTGCGATACGACGCAACTATAGGAAACACTAACTTCGTCAATGGCGAAAAGTAATGTTAAATGAACATTGGATATTGATTAAGAGTTTTCAAAGCGAAGTCATCAGGCCCATGGAAGTCAGCTCGGACTGTTAATCCGCAGGTCCCTGGTTCGAGTTCAGGTCATAAATAGAAGTATTTATG
>JBAXNB010000007.1:0-38788 GCA_037134015.1 Betaproteobacteria bacterium
GCAAAATTTAGCACGTGCAGATGAAGGCTTTCTCTTATCCATGGCCTATTCGACACAAAGAGGCTACTCCCATACCCACCCCTTTGTGGGCGAAATTCGCATGGGTTCTTTAGAGATAGAAATAGACGTTGAAGAGCTCGGGTTCGCTATTTCAATGGGCGACATCGAGTTCACCGAATGCGAAATGATCAATCAATTTGCTGGCAATAAAAGCACACCCCCTCAATTTACCAGGGGATATGGGCTGACCTTCGGTCATTGTGAGAGAAAAGCAATGGCCATGAGTTTGGTCGATCGGGCCTTGCGAGCAGAGGAATTGGGAGAAAAAGTTGACTCTCCAGCACAAATGCAAGAGTTCGTCTTGTCTCATAGCGACAGCCTTGAAGCTTCAGGTTTTGTTCAACATCTGAAGTTGCCCCACTATGTAGACTTTCAGTCAGAATTGGAACTTGTGAGAAAGATGCGAACTCAATCAAGACATGCTTTGAATGAATCCAATCACCCCAAGTTCGAGCAAGACGATGAATAACTTTGACGAAGAAAAGGTCAATTTCGCATACCTTGACGAGCGCACCAAAAGGATGATCCGTCGCGCCTTGCTCAAAGCCATTGCCATTCCTGGCTACCAAGTTCCCTTTGGCTCCAGAGAGATGCCCTTGCCCTATGGATGGGGTACCGGAGGCATACAAGTGACCGCTAGCATCCTTGGAAAAAATGACACGTTGAAAGTGATCGATCAAGGCAGCGACGACACGGTGAATGCTGTTAACATCCGTCGCTTTTTCCAAAATACCGCAGGTATTGAAACCACCACGCGAACAACTCTAGCCTCGGTGATACAAACTCGCCACCGCATCCCCGAACAAGCTTTGCAGGAAGGACAAATACTGGTCTACCAAGTCCCAGTCCCTGAGCCCATGCAAAGGCTCGAACCTCAGGAAACAGAGACAAGAAAATTGCACGCACTGGCAGAGTATGGGTTGATGCATGTCAAGTTGTATGAAGACATCACGAAGTATGGGCACATCTCCACCACCTACGATTACCCCGTGATGGTCAATCACCGATACATCATGTCGCCCTCTCCCATACCCAAATTTGACAATCCTAAAATGCATCAAAACCCAGCCATTCAATTGTTTGGAGCAGGAAGAGAGAAAAGAATCTATGCCGTGCCCCCTTACACAAGCGTTGAAAGCTTGAGTTTTGAGGACCATCCTTTTGAAATTCAAACTTGGAACGAGAACTGCAACATCTGTGGTTCAAAGGACACTTTTTTAGATGAAATCATCGTTGATGACAACGGTGGTCGCATGCATGTGTGCTCAGACTCTGATTTTTGTTTAGAAAGACAACAGCAAGCTGCGGATCCTTTAGACGGGCTTGCGCAAGAGAGGCCATCATGAGCTTGTTGATCAGAGAGGCCACCGACGCAGATGTCCCAAACATTTTGAAACTTTACGCACAACCGTCTTTTGACAACGGGAAAGTGCTTGATCCCCAAAGTGCCCTTGAAATCTTTCACACCTTCAAGGCCTACCCTTGCTACAAATTATTTGTTGCACTTCAGACGAGCTCTCCTCACGACGTGATTGGCACCTTTGCGTTCATGCTGATGCACAACATAGGGCACATGGGATCTGCCTCTGCCATTGTTGAAGATGTGGTGGTCGCACAAGACCACCAAGGACAAGGCATCGGACAACAAATGATGCTTCAAGCCATGAAACTCGCCAAAGAAATGGGCTGCTACAAAATGGTTCTATCCTCCAACATCAAGCGCACGCGTGCACATGACTTTTATGAATCCCTTGGGTTTGAAAAGCATGGCCACAGCTTCAGGGTGGATTTATGAGCTTGATCAGCAGCAACAACCCCAAGCCCTTGTTGAACGTTCGAGAGATCTATAAATCCTATGGCAACAGAGTTGCCGTTCGTGGTGTTTCGTTTGAACTTTGGCCAGGTGAGATCCTTGCAGTGGTAGGAGAATCTGGGTCTGGAAAATCTACCCTTCTAAGAACCCTTGCCGCACAACTCCAACCCGACAGTGGTGATGTGTTCTTCACGTCCCAAGACGATCAGGTCTTGAATCTTCACACCATTTCTGAGGCAACCCTGCGCTATTTGTCCAGAACTGAAATAGGCTTTGTCCATCAAAATTCTGAGGATGGATTAAGAATGGACGTGACAGCTGGGGCCAATGTAGCCGAGAGACTGATGAGTCTGGGGCAACGCAATTACGCCAAGCTGCGCGAAACTGCTCGCATGTGGCTTGAGAAGGTTGAAATCGACCCTTCCCGCATCGACGATACACCTAGGCAGTATTCGGGGGGGATGCGCCAGCGCTTACAGATTGCAAGAAACTTGGTCACCTCACCCACCTTGATGTTGATGGATGAACCCACCTCAGGTTTGGATGTTTCAGTGCAAGCCAAATTGCTTGATTTGCTTCGCAATTTGGTCAAACAAATGCGATTGGCTGCAATCATTGTGACCCACGATTTGTCCGTTGCCAGACTCCTGTCTCAGCGCATGGTGGTGATGAAAGAGGGTCTAGCGGTTGAGCAAGGCCTCACCGATCAAGTCTTGGATGATCCCCAGCATCCTTACACCCAACTGTTGGTCTCCTCGATGTTGAGCTCATGAACAAACCTATCGTCGAATTGATTGATGTGGATAAAACATTCACCGTTCATCATCAAAACGGTGTGGTCTTGTCTGTTCTCAAACACGTCAATTTGAGTGTCTCTCAAGGTGAGTGCTTGGTGCTCGATGGTCCCTCGGGTATGGGCAAAAGCACTGTCCTTAAGTTAATTTATGGCAATTACAGGGCAAGCCAGGGTCAAATTGTTCTCTCCCCACCCAACGAAGGAGCGGTGGACATCACGCAAGCGCCACCAAGAACCGTCATCGAATTAAGACATCACTTCATGGGTTATGTCAGTCAATTTCTTCGCATCATTCCTAGAGTCAGCGCTTTAGAAATCGTTGCTGAAAGTTTGATTGAAGATCAAGAAATGAATGGCACGGATCGGGATCATTCTCTAGACAAAGCCAAGGACATGCTGAGCCAACTGAATATTCCCATGAACTTATGGAACCTTCCCCCCGCTACGTTCTCTGGCGGCGAACAACAAAGAATCAACATTGCTAGACATTTAATCAAAAGAAAGCCCGTCTTGCTTTTAGATGAGCCAACGGCCTCATTGGACAAAGTCAACACCCAAATCGTCGTTGATTTGATCCAACAAGTGCTTCACCAAGGGACCGCCGTCATTGGTATCTTTCATGATCCAGTGCTTGCCAAAGCCCTGGCAACCCAACGTCTAGACATGACACAATTTCGCGAATTCATATGACATCAGCAACACTCTTTATCAACGCCAAGGTCGTTTTAATCGATGAGATCATTGAGGCATCTGTTCAGGTTGAAGATGGACTGATCACGTCCATTGGAGACCCTTCAAAGTCACCTTCTACTGAGGTCGTTGATCTGAAGGGTGACTATTTGATGCCTGGACTTGTAGAAATTCATACGGACAATTTGGAGCGGCATTTGATGCCCAGGCCCAAGGTCTATTGGGAAGAGTTGCCCGCTTTGCTGGCTCACGACGCAGAAGTCGCCTCCAGTGGCATCACCACCGTGTTTGATGCCTTGGGCGTGGGTGAGGCAGATACGGAGAGCTTGCGTGGGTCCACTTGGAACAGCTTTTTAGAGACCTTGGCGTTTTGTGAAACAAACCATTTGCTCAGAGTCGATCACCATCTGCACGTGAGATGCGAATTGCCTGCACCCAACACCATTGAACTTTTTAAACCCTTTCATGGCCACCCCAAACTCAGTTTGGTCTCACTGATGGACCACACCCCAGGACAAAGACAATGGGAAAATTTAGAAGCGGCCAGAACCTACTACACGGGTAAAAAGGGCTGGAGCCAAGAAAAGTTTGAGTTTCAACTTGCCAATGCACCGCTCTTGCAAGCCAAGTACGCCGAGCCTCACAGAGCCTATTTTGTTGATTACTGCCAAACACACGGCATTGCTTTCGCTAGCCACGACGACACCACCACAGCGCATGTGCTACAAGCCTCAAGCGAGAAAGCCTCCATCTCGGAATTTCCAACCAGTTTGGTCGCAGCAAGAACTGCACATGACAAGCACATGCTCAACGTCATGGGTGCTCCCAATGTTGTGCGGGGGGGCTCTCATTCTGGTAACGTTGCAGCGATTGAGTTGGCTCGCTTGGACTTGTTGGACATCTTGTCATCTGACTACGTCCCCAGTAGCCTTTTGGCAGCGGTGATGCGCTTGGTCGATGAGGGCGTCTACTCCCTACCCAAAGCCCTGGCAACGGTCAGTCACAACCCTGCAATGGCTTCGGGTTTGATGGACCGCGGCTCGATCAAGGTGGGCTTGCGGGCAGACTTGATTCACACCCATTTTGTCAATATTTCTTCAGAAAAAACCCACGCGATCGTGAAATCGGCCTGGTCAAAAGGCAGAAGAATTATCTGAAAAGCGCTTCAAATTTGAGGTTTGTAAAGAAGCTGACACAAAGTATTGTCAAACTGGGCCAAACGCGAATGGTTTCCCATGACAACGACCCTTAAAATATCCAATCTCAACAAGCATTTCTCCGGCAACAAGCATGTTTTGCGTGGTATTGATTTAGAAGTTCGTTCAGGAGAAATGGTCGCCCTCATTGGCGCATCAGGTTCGGGCAAGTCAACCCTTTTGCGGCATATCGCAGGCTTGGTGGCTGCAGACACGCAGACCGAGTCCTTGATTGAAGTGGGGGGTCGATGCGTTCAACACAATGGACGAATTGCAAAAGATATTCGCTCCATCCGCTCAAAAATCGGTTTTGTGTTTCAACAATTTAATTTGGTCGATCGCTTGTCCGTGCAGACCAACGTCTTGGTCGGCTTGCTTCACGCCATTCCCCTTTGGCGTGGATTGGTGCATTACTTCCATCCTTCAGAAAAGAAACAGGCACTCGAGTCCCTCAAACGCGTGGGCATTCATGAGTGCCATGCCCAGCGCGCGTCGACCCTGTCTGGTGGGCAGCAACAAAGAGCGGCCATTGCTCGCACGCTGGTTCAAGGTGCGAATTTGGTCTTGGCAGATGAGCCCATTGCTTCCTTGGATCCAGAATCTTCAAGAAATGTGATTGAAATACTTAAAAACATCAACAAGGAAGATGGTTGCACCATTTTGGTATCCCTTCACCAAGTGGAGTTTGCCAAGAGGTATTTCAATCGAATCATTGGCCTTCAAGAAGGCCAAATCGTGTTTGACGGAGCTCCTAGCGAGTTGACGGTGGAGCTCCTCAAAAAACTTTATGGCTCACAAGCCAATGAATTGTTCGAGTCCGAACAGCTTTCAACGCCAAGCTCATCGAACAACTCCTCCCTTTCGCCTTCTTTTAATTTTCACATCGCCTGATGTCTTTTATGGAGTCTTTTATGTACAAGAAATTGCTGCTCACCTTGTCCTTGTGCTTGAGCTTTTGCTCAAGCATGGCGCAAGATATCAACTTTGGTTTGATTTCCACCGAGGCTTCGGTGAATTTGCGTCAAGATTGGCAACCTCTCATTGATGACATGAGTCGTCAACTAGGTGTCAAAGTCACGCCTTTTTTTGCTTCCGATTATGCTGGCATCATTGAAGCCATGCGTTTTAACAAAGTTCAACTCGCTTGGTTCGGCAACAAAGCGGCGATGGAAGCAGTGGATCGCTCCAACGCAGAAGTTTTCGCACAAATGGTCAATGCCGATGGGACGCAAGGCTATTACTCACATCTGATTGTCCATAAAGACAGCTCCCTGAACACGGTGGACGATGTCTTGAAAAATGCCAAGTCTTTGAGCTTTGGCAATGGAGATCCCAATTCAACCTCTGGTTTTTTAGTGCCCGGTTTTTATGTCTTTGCACAAAACAAAGTCGACTCAAAAACAGCCTTCAAAATTACCAGAAGTGCCAACCACGAGGCCAATGCCTTGGCGGTTGCCAACAAGCAAGTCGATGTCGCCACCAACAACAGCGAGAACCTTGACAAGATTGAACAACGCTTTCCAGACAAGTTCAAGGACATCAAGATTGTATGGACCTCTCCTCTCATTCCACTTGACCCGATGGTCATACGTAAAGATGTGCCAGAAGCTTTAAAAACAAAGATCAAGAATTTCTTTTACAACTATGCAAAAAGCGACCCACGCGAGCGCGAAGTCGTCATGAAAATCAGCAAACTCTCTGGCTTCAAAGCTTCGACCAACCAGCAACTCGTGCCTATTCGTCAACTCGAGTATTTCAGCCAACGCAACAAGATTGAAGCTGATGCAACCATTTCCGATGCAGACAAGAAAACACGCGTTGCTGAAATTGATAAAAAATTAGCTGAATTGAAATAAGTTTTTTTTAACGCATGTCTACACCACAGCCCAAGCGAAGTCTCTTCTTGCAGTTTGCTTGGGGTTTGTTGATCCTGATGCTGGTCGCATCTTGGAATGGAGCAGACATGCGTCCCATGGACTTGTGGCGCGACTCCGACAACATGAAGTCCTACGCCACAGAGTTTTTCCCGCCCAATTTCAGTCACTGGAAGTTCTACCTAGAAGAAATGCTGGTGACTTTACAAATTGCGCTTTGGGGGACCTTCTTGGCTGTTCTCACAGCCATTCCTTTAGGCCTCATGGCATCGTCCAACATCGTTCCTTGGTGGGTCTATTCACCTACTCGTCGCCTCATGGATTCTTTTCGTGCCATCAACGAGATGGTTTTTGCCATGCTGTTTGTGGTGGCTGTTGGCTTAGGGCCCTTTGCAGGCGTCTTGGCACTTTGGATCCATACCACAGGTATTTTGGCCAAACTTTTTTCAGAGGCTGTCGAGGCGATCGATCACCAACCCATTGAAGGCATTCGCTCAACAGGCGCTGGTGCCTTGCACGAAATCACCTACGGCGTGATCCCTCAAGTCATGCCCTTGTGGATCTCCTTCACGCTTTACCGCTTTGAATCCAATGTACGTTCTGCAACCGTGGTCGGCATGGTTGGCGCGGGTGGCATTGGTGTCTTGCTGTGGGAAATCATTCGAAGCTTTCAATACAAAGAAACTTCAGCGGTGATGGTCATTGTGGTGATCACGGTGAGTGTGATTGATATGGTTTCTTCCAAAATTCGCAAAGCCCTCATCTAAAGAGCCCATCCATGAAAATGACCATCACTGAGATCATTGATCTTCTCGTGCACAAGGGGGAATCGCAGTACTCGGGAGAGGCGATCACTCAACTTCAACATGCCCTTCAATGTGCTCACTTGGCAGAAACAGCCCATGAAACACCGCAAATGATCACAGCATCACTTTTGCATGACATCGGACACCTGATCACCCAAGAATTTTCTCAAGACCATGAGACCTCTAAGCACCAAGACGACTTGCATCAATACATTGCTTTGCCATTTTTACGCCCCCTTTTCTCTGAAGACGTCCTCGCTCCTATCAGATTGCACGTCGATGCCAAACGCTATCTTTGCTTTGAGGATTCCTCTTATTGGGAGGCCTTGTCTCCGACTTCCAAGCACACCTTGGAACTTCAAGGCGGCGTTTTCTCAAGCGAGGCAGCACAAATTTATATCCAGCAGCCTTTTGCTCAAGACGCCGTGCGACTCAGGCGCTATGACGACTTGGCCAAAGTACCCCATGTCCAAACACCGCCATTGAGCCACTACAGAAAAATTGCAGAATCTTTGACTTGAGTTTTTTTCAATGTCTTGGGTCTTAGGTGACGGACATCAATTGTCGAAGTTCACCCTCAACACCCAGATCATCTCGCCAATTGACCACCACAAGACCACTGACCGTGGCCTTGATGTAGAACTCAAAAAAAGGATTTGCCGCTATGCCAGAAGAGGTTTGAGCGTAAAAAACTTGGTTTTGATCGTAGGTGGCTTTGATCCACTGAATGATATTTCTAGGAATGTAGCGTCCCGTGAAGTCTTGCAAATAACCCGTCTCCATAGGGTGCTGAATCAAAAGGCGAAGTTTGATCACTTCTCCACTTTTGATGTTCGATGGCCAAGTCAATCGTGCATTCATAGTTGTCTTCGTTCTTAGCTGTCTGAGGCATCAACACAGGCCGACTCGGTCGCAATGACTTCGACCATGTGGTAGTGCCAATTGGCGTTGGACATTTTGACCAAGGCCATGACCTTTTGACTACCAGCAAGTCTCAGTCGCGTGTTGACCTCAGCTCTTCCGCTCCAAGGACCCAGTTGAAAATGAGCCATGATCAACACCGGATTTCGTTGAGACAAGAGGTACAAAGACTCGACGTGATCTGCTGGCGTCATCGGAGAATCCACCAAAACTTGGGCAGGTACCGAGTTACCATTGTCAGCAAGCAAGGGAATGTACAACTTCACCTTGGACTCAAGGGGCATGAGCAGTGATTTGGGAAAGCTCTCAATGCCGCGCAACATCTCTTCCATGGACCTCAAGCGACCTGAGGTCATGTTTTGCGCATGGGTGTTTTGGCTCAAGGCCCATCCACCCAAAGACAAGCCCAGCAAAAGTTTTCTTTTGGCAGCAGAAAAAGAACCCATCACAGCACCACCAAGAACATGTTGAAACAACTCCCTAGAAGGACCTTAGTTTAAAACACTCTGTCAACAAAGCTGTCTTCATGCCTCCAATGGACCGTGATCTTGAGGGGATACTTCTAGCGAGCTTGCTCTGCATAGAAATGGACCCCAAACTGTTGCACACAAGATGGGGTCCAAGGGTTTGAAGCGCTCAAGGCGGGAAATTTGATGGACTTCCCGCCCCATGACATTACTCTATCATCAGGTTCTGGCTCGCGCGAGTGAGAAGCCATGATTTTTGAGTGGCAAAGAGCGCACACGCTTACCTGTGGCATTGAAGAGGGCGTTGGCCACTGCACCTGCCAAAGGCGCTTGTGCCGGCTCACCCACGCCGCCCCAGAAACCACCTGTGGGAGCGATGACCGTCTCCACCTTGGGCATTTCATTCAAGCGCATCATCCGGTACTCGTGGAAATTGGACTGCTCAATTCGACCTTCTTTGATGATCATCTCACCCCAGAAAATCGCACTCAAACCATGCACCACACTGCCTTGCAACTGAGCTTGGATGTTGTCTGGGTTGACCGCATAGCCGGGATCAATTCCGATCACGATGCGGTGGATTTTCACCTCTTGCCGCTCGTTCACAGACAGCTCACACACGCAGGCCGTCCAACTGCCATAGCCTTCAGTTTCTGCTATGCCTCTGAACACACCTTTGGGCAAAGGTGCATCGTAGTTGGCAGCCTTGGTGACGGCCTTCAAAATGGCAATGTCTCTGAAGTTCTTCTCAGGCAAGTTGGCCAATCGATACGCCAAAGGATCTTTTCCAGCCGCATGGGCCAACTCATCGATGAAAGACTCACGCACAAATGGGTTTTGTGAATGGCCCACCGTTCTCCAAAAACCCACAGGAATGTTGGAGTTGCGCTGAGCGTAATCGACCAAGGAATTGGCAATGGCGTAAGGGTGGTCTTCAAAGGCAGCCACCGCTTGTGGATCCACGCCTTTGGGCAAAGGCAGCTTTAACAAGGAAGCAATGATTGAAGGTGCACTGACACGAATGTGCAAAGCATCGATGTTGCCATCGGCCTTTTGTGTGGCCGACAGCTTGACCAAGGAAGCGGGACGGTAAAAATCGTGTTGCATGTCCTCTTCTCGGGTCCAAAGGAGTTTGACCGGTTTACCTGCCATCTCCTTGGCAATGCGAACGGCTTGCACCGTAAAGTCCTGAGGACTTTTGCGACCCAAACCACCGCCAAGCTGGGTGGGATAAACTTTAACGTTCTCTTGTTTGACGCCCGAGGCCGTAGAGGCCGCGGCCAAAGAGCCTTCTGCATTTTGCGTGGAGGGCCAAATTTCTAGGCTATCGCCTTGAAGCCATGCCGTACAAACCATGGGCTCCATGGTGGCATGGGCCAAATAAGGTGTGAAATATTCGGCTTCAAGGACTTTACCGCCAGCCAAGGCTTTCACAGTGTCGCCATCGTTTCTGGCCACAGCCAATTCTGACTGGGTCAAGCCCTCTTTGAAGAAAGCATGCAAAGAGGCGTTGCTCAGTTTGGTGTGCTCTGGAGCCACTTCCCATTCAATGTTGACCTCTTTGAGCGCTTCTTTGGCGCGCCAAAAGTTATCCGCCACCACCGCCACAAAGTTGCCCATGTTCAAAACCTTGACAATGCCTCTGCGGTTTTGCACCTTAGAGCCATCCATGGACTTGACCTTGCCATTGAAGACCGGGCTTTGAGCAACCGCTGCGTGCAGCATGCCAGGCAACTGAGTGTCCGCACCATAACGAGTTCTACCGGTGACAATGTCTGGGATGTCCACACGTTTGATGGGTTTACCCACAATCGTCCAATCCTTGGGATCTTTCAAGCTCACATTGGCTGGAGGCGTCAATTCGGCTGCCTTCAAAGCCACCTTGCCGTAGCTGATGCTTTTCTTGCTTGCAGGGTGAACCACCATACCCAATTTGGCAATACATTCAGAGGACGGCACACTCATCGCCTGCGAACCGGCCACGATCAGCATCTCACGAGCGGTGGCACCGGCTTTTCTTAAATACTCCTGGGACAAACGAATCGTGCGGCTGCCCACTGAGGCCATGTCGCCGTAGACGCGCTTTTGTTTCAAATTGTCATGGGCCAAGGCGTATTCAACTTTGACCTTTTTCCAATCCACCTCCAACTCTTCAGCGATCAGCATCGGCGCAGAAGTCCGAGAGCCTTGTCCCATCTCTGATCTGGCGTATCGAATGATCACCGTCTCATCGGGTCGGATCTCGATCCAAGCATTGACTTTTTGTGGGTCATTGTTGGCGGGCGCGGTGCCCTTGGGATCAGCTGCATTGGCCTGCTCAGGCACAAAGAAAGCCATGCTGAAGGCACCTGAACCAGCGGTCACAGATGCGCCAATTTTTAGAAAATCACGACGGGCAACACCCGCATCGTCGATAGCCACTTCAGAAGAAGAATTGATTTGCTGGTCGCTCATGCTTTCACTCCCTTAGCAGCTACAGCGTGGATAGCTGAGCGAATTCTGGCGTAGGTGCCACAACGGCAAATGTTGGTCATCGCTGCATCGATGTCCACGTCGGTGGGTTTGGGTTTTTTCTTCAGCAAGGCCACAGCCGCTAAAATTTGGCCACCCTGACAGTAGCCACATTGTGGCACTTCATGGTCAATCCAGGCTTGTTGAACCGCATGCAACTTACCCTTTTTCTCCAAGCCCTCCAAGGTCACCACTTGTTGACCCACTGCAGCAGATACAGGATAGGAGCAAGAACGAACAGGCTCACCATTGAGTAAAACGGTACAAGCTCCACATTGGGCAATACCACAACCGTATTTGGGACTCTTGACATCAAGTTCATCTCTTAACGCCCACAAAAGGGGCATATCAGGTTCTACATCGAGTTCTCTGGCTTGATCGTTGATGGTTAATTTCATAGTTTTCCACTGTAAAAAAGAATCTGTTCGGAGCTTATCACTCTCGTGATTTAGCTCCTCCTAGGGTTAACCCCTTTTTTTTAAGGTCGACCCGCCAACTTCAACTTCAGCCTCAAGGTCCCGGGGCTTGACATGGACCTTAAAGCGCCCATGGGCCTTGAGTTAAAAAGTTGGTCTAAACCTCAATGAGCGTGAGTGTAACTCTAATCCAACAACCCATTGAACCATGGGCTTTCCCCTTGTCGGATGCTCTTTAAATCTCCAAGTCCTCTTGGATGACCAAGGGACCTTTGCCAGCCCATTGATCCAGGTACAGATAGATGACTGGCGTGATGTAGAGGGTAATGACCTGAGAGAACAACAAACCTCCCACCACGGCAATACCGAGTGGGGCTCGCAATTCAGCACCTGCGCCTAGCCCCAAGGAGATCGGCAGTGCGCCCATAAGGGCAGCAAAGGTCGTCATCAAAATCGGCCTGAAACGCAGCTTACAAGCTTGGCGAATTGCAAGCTCAGGATCCAGACCACTGTTTCTTTGTGCATCCAAGGCAAAGTCAATCATCATGATGGCATTTTTCTTAACGATGCCAATCAGCATCAAAATACCAATCGTTGCGATCAAGGTCAAATCGATTTTAAAGTACCACAAAAAGAGCAAAGCACCCACAGCGGCAGAAGGCAATCCCGCCAAAATCGTCAAGGGGTGGATATAACTTTCATACAAAACACCTAAAAGTACATAGATCACCAAAACCGCCACCACCAACAAAACCACCTGACTGGACTGTGTGTCTTGGAACACCGCAGCATCCCCACCGTACTTGGTCATGATGGAGGCAGGCAACTGAATGTCTTGGGTGAACACGGAGATTTTTTTCGTTGCATCGCCAAGCGGCACATCCGGCGCCAAATTAAAGGAGATGGTGACCGCTTGCAGTTGCCCTTGGTGATTGACAGCGGTGGGCCCAACGCCCCTGGTCACGGTCACCAGGCTCGACAGAGGGATCACTTGCTGGCTCAACTTGGACCTGACATAAATGTTACCAATTTGATCTTCAAACTTCCTAAAGTCTTCCGGTGCCTCCAAGATCACCAAGTAACTGCTCACAGGTGTAAAGATGGTGGATATTTGACGGTCTCCAAAGGCGCTGTACAAGGCAGAGCGGATGTCTTGGGTTTGCACCCCCAACTGACCCGCCTTGTCTCGATCAAAAATCACATTGGCTTGCAGACCTCTGAGTTGTGAATCGCTGGTGACGTCCCGAAAAGCGGGGTCTGCACGCATCTTTTGTTGAAGCTTGTTGGACCACTCGTTCAAAGAATCCGCACTCACACTTTGAAGAACGTACTGGTATCTGGACTTGCTGACCTTGCCCCCGAGCTGCAAGTTTTGCACCGGCCGCATGTACACCGCAAATCCAGGATAACGCGCCCTCTTCCTGAGCCCTTCGATCACCTCCTGGATTTTAGGTCTCTGGCTCAAAGGCTTGAGCGCAATGAACATGCGCCCAGAGTTCAGAGGAGAAGAAGAGAAGGATCCAGAACCCACGAAGGTGGACACATAGTCCACGTTGGGGTCTTCTTGCAAGCGAGCAGCGATCAAATTTTGGATGCGAACCATCTCAGCGAATGAAATGTCCTCTGAGGCTTCTGTGGTCACTTGAATTTGACCAATGTCCTCTTCGGGAAAGAAGCCTTTGGGGCTGATCACAAAGAGCCAAGCCGTTAAAACAAAGGTGATGAACGCCACAAAAAGCACCCATCTTCGGTGCAGCAAAGCCACGTCAAGACTGCTGGTATAGGCATCGAGCAAGGACTGAAATGCGTGTTCAAACCAGCGACCAAATGCGCCCTCTTGGGCGCTAGCGTGAGACCCTTGCCCACTCACCTGACTGGCTGGATGGGCTGGCAGAAAACGACTGCACAGCATGGGCACCAAGGTCAAAGACACCACGGCCGAGACCAAGACCGACAAGCCAACCACCACGGCAAACTCATGAAACAGCAGTCCAATGACACCGGGCATGAAGAATATAGGAATAAAAACAGCCACCAAGGAGACTGAAATGGAGATGATGGTAAAGGCCATTTCTTTACCCCCCCTCAGTGAGGCCTCCATGGGCGTCATCCCATCTTCAATGTGGCGCACAATGTTCTCAAGCATCACAATCGCATCGTCGACCACCAAACCCACGGCCAAAGTGATCCCTAAAAGGGAAATGTTGTCCAAGCTGTAACCCAGCGCATAGAGCAACCCAATGGCGCCAATCAAGGACACGGGCAAACTGAGGGTGGGAATGATGGTGGCGACTGCGCGACGGATGAACATCAAAATCACCAAAACCACCAAGACCACCGTCAAAGCCAAGGACAACTTCACATCGTGAATGGCCTCACGAATTGAAATGGACCGGTCGTTCAAGGGCAAAATATCGACCGAGGACGGCATTTGAGCTTTTAAACCCGGCAAAAGCTTTTGAACGTTGTCGATGACCTCAACCGTGTTGGCTTTGGGCTGCCTTTGAACCGCCAAAATGATGGATGTTTTACCCATGTAGCTGGCCTGCGTACGCACGGACTCGTAACTGTCTTGAACGCTTGCCACGTCCTTGAGCCGCACCACCCCATTGGCGCGTGAACTGATGACCAGGTTGGCAAACTCACTGGATTTGGTCAATTGCTTGTTCGAGGTGATGGTCAAGAGTTGCTTGGGACCATCCAAAATACCCACAGGCGTGTTGGAATTGGCCGAGTTCACGGCCGCCAACACATCCTCCATGGTGAGGCCATAACTGGCAAGCGCTTGTGGGTTGGCCTTGACGCGAACGGCAAAACGCTTTTGCCCGTAGACATTGACCAAAGCCACGCCATTGATGGTGGAGATGGTGGGGGCAATCAGATTTTCCGCGTAATCATTGAGCTCTGAAAAACTGAGGGATGGAGAGGTCAAGGCCACAAACAAAATAGGCGAATCCGCTGGATTGACTTTCCTGTAGCTTGGAGGGGTGGTCATCTCGACGGGAAGAGATCTTTGCGCACGCAACAAAGCGGCTTGCACGTCCACGGCGACCAGGTCAATGTTTTTATCTGAATTGAACTCCAGCGTGATGGTGGTCGAACCTAAAATGCTGGTCGAACTGATCACGTTGATGCCGTCGATCGTGGAGAATTGCTTCTCCAGAGGTAAAGCCACAGAGGCCGCCATGGTCTCTGGGCTTGCGCCCGGAAAACTGGCGCCCACGCTGATCACGGGTGTGTTGTAACTGGGCAAAGCGGAGATGGGTATCTTGGAATAGGCCAACAAGCCCGCCATGACCGTGGACAGGCTCAAGAGCACCGTCATCACTGGGCGCTGAATACATAGCTGAGGAATGTTCATACTGGGCTAGGGCTTATTTCGCTGTAGGCGCCACTTCAGTGGGCTTGGGGCTTGCGGGCGGCTTGTCTTTTGCGCCAGCTGGCTCAGAGCTCGGGGCTGACTTTTCTTTGGCCTGTCCGTCAATGGGCCCAGCAGCACCGCCTTTGGCATCGGTCGCACCGGGCTTGGAGGCGCCAGGCGTGATGATTCTGACCGTGGCGTCTGGCCTCACGTTTTGCTTGCCGTCCACCACCACCGCGTCGTTGGCGCTGAGCCCTTCAACAGCCATGAACTCTCCTGAGCCATAAAGTTCTTTGATCGGTTTTTGTTTTGCGATTCGGTCTTCACCCACGACATACACAAATTTGCCGTTGGGACTGTTGACAATCGACTTTGAAGGGATGGACAACGCGTCTTTGATCATCCCCAAATTGACCTTGGTCTGGACAAACTGTCCTGGCCACAAATCGTTGTTTTTATTTTCAAATCTGGCTTTGGCCTTGATGGTGCCAGAGCTTGGGTCCACTAAATTATCAACGAAATACAAATGCCCTGAAACGCTTTTGTTCGTGTTGGGTGCCTTGACCTCAACGTTGCTCGACCCTTGCGATGCAGCAGAGGACTTCAGTGCAGCTTGCAGCTTGGCCAACTGACTCTCAGGCACAGTGAACTGAACACTGATGGGGTCGAGCTGCGTGATCGTGAGCAAGCTCACCGTTTGAGGAAGCACCAAAGTACCTGGAAACACATTGATCACCCCAGTGCGACCTGAAATAGGCGCCCTGATGGTGTTGAAATCCAAAGCCACTTTGGCCGCTTCAAGAGCGGCTTCATCTGAAGCCACCAAGGCCACTTGCGCATCTCGCTGGCTCATTGTCGTGTCGACCGAGCCTTGAGAGACAAAGTTCTTGAGTTTCAACTCTTGCGCTCTGGCGTATTGGCGATCTTGATCAGCGGCCAAAGCTTTGTCACGCAACAATTGCGCCGTCAACTTGGCAACATTGGCCTTGTCGCTTCTGGTGTCCAACACAAAAAGAATATCGCCTTCTTTGACAAATTGTCCTTCCTTGACCCTCACCTCTTTGACGGTGTTGGTGACTTGCGATCTCACATCAACAGTTCGGATGGAAGTGACTGTGCCGTTGAGACTTAAGTTAACGGCCACATCCTTGGGCACAACGGGCTGGAGCGTCACTGCAGGCTCATTGGGCCCTTTGGTCACCCCCTCTTCGCTGGGGGCCATTCGATAATAAACCAAGCCTCCGAGGACCCCTAGGATCACCAAGCTTGTGACAATTGTTTTGATCTTCATTGAAAAGCGCACCCCAACAAATTAAAAGAATCCATTTGACGAGTTATGAAAACTCACCAACCTAAGAATTTAGAACCAATGACCGCACAACTTCGCTACTTTAGAAGTATAAACGCTACCTAGGTGTTAAAAATCATGGCTAGAACATGGACTTCTAAGGGCTTACCCAAATTCTGAGCAAAGATCAGGGGAGAAATCCGCACAAGGTCCTAGAGAAGTAGGACTTGGCGCAGGGAACCAAAGATCCTCCTCCACAAGCCCATCGCTTCAAATGGCTTTGTAGAGCTCTGTCGCCTTGGGGTTACCCGCGCGATAAAACATTTTCAAAACAGGCGTCCATTCAAGCGTGGAGATTTGGGATTCAACTTTGAGATGCAAATACAGTCCCCAAGACACGCAAGTGATCCAATAAAAAAGGCCCATGGCCATTGCGGACTTGAGGCCCTCCATTTCAAAGTAGTTCCATAGGGAGCTGAAGACCAAAATCATGGCAAAGTGGCTCAAAAAGACCGCATAGGCCGAGTCACCTAAGATGGACAGGATCGATTTGGTTCTATCGGACAAAAACACCCCCTTGTCTTGAGCCCATAAAAACATGCACATCGAAATGCACAAGGCCAGTGAAATGCGAACACGTGGCTCATAGATCACGGAGAGCAAACCAACAACCCAAACACACAGAAAAAGCTTTCTGTTGATGACAGACTCGTGCGCCCAATTGGCAAGCATACCCAGCACGTAGGAGCCCATAAAGTAAATCGCCCAGTTGTCCAGGGATGCGAATCGATTAAAAAACCACAAAGACATCAAACCCAAAAATGACAAACTCAATTTAAGTTTGGCGTTATCGACGCGAATTTTCTCTCTAGAGGAAAAGAGATAGGCCAAAAAAACAGTCAAAGCAAACAACTGAAAATCAATGGCCACGTACCAAACACCCGATGAGATGGATGGCACATCAAGCAGGCCCTGGAGCAGCAGTGCGTGCGCCAAAAAGCCTCCCCAAGTGGGCACCTCTGGTACCCATGAGCCCCACAAGTGATCGTGCAACAAAACGCCAGCCATCACACACATGCACAAACACAGAAGATAAAACGGAGCCAATCGGGCGAAACGTTTGAACAACAACGCAGTCACGTGAACTTCTTTCATTCGGCTGATGGATTTGGCAGCCAAGTAGCCCGAAATCACCAAAAACACCTGAACGGCCAACCGAGTCAGATCGGAAAAATCATCCATGAAGATGGGGTAGTAGATGTCTATTTCTTGCGCAATCGGGCCATAGATTGACAAATGATGAAGCAAAATGCACTGCGCACCCAACAATTTCAATACATCAATGACCCAAAATCTAGACACGTCTGCGTTTTCCTTTGCTGCTTTGCTGCTTTTATACTTATTTGCTTTTTTGTTAAAGCACTTTGATCAAGTGCATTCCATCAAGGCGATTTTCTAGGGAAGTCGCCTTGGCGGCCTAGTCGCCATGGCGGCCTGGTCCCCTTTGCTCATGGGCGAGATGTTCTCGTGGGTTTTAAGAGGCTTTTTCTTTGCCACTTCCCGACCCTTCGTTGATCGCAACTTTAAAACCCTCTATCATGCCATGAAACACTCCTCAAAGCTAGCCCCATTTGCATCCCATGCCCAATGAATTCCAACACCGTTCGATCTCCTATTTAGAGGCCAACACGCCTTTCCCACCTCTTAGTCAAGCGATGGGAAAGCATTCGAGCGCGCCTGGGCTCTTGGCGGCTGGGGGGGGCTTGAGCGTTCAACGGCTTGAAGAGGCCTACAGCCAGGGCATATTTCCATGGTACAGCCAAGGACAACCCGTCCTTTGGTGGAGCACCGACCCACGAATGGTCTTGCTGCCCGACAAGTTCAAGCTGAGCGGGTCGCTTAAAAAACGTCTGAAGCGCTTCATCAAAAGCGCGGGGTGCGAGATCAAAATGGACAGTGCTTTTTTAACGGTCATTGAAAACTGCTCTGGTGTAGAGCGTGAGGGGCAAGGCGGCACTTGGATCACACGCGACATGATCCATGCTTACCATCAACTGCATTTGGCAGGACTCGCTCACAGCGTTGAAACCTGGCAAGATGGGGTTTTGGTGGGCGGGCTTTACCTGGTGAACCTAGGGCGTGCTGTTTTTGGCGAATCGATGTTCACCTTTCAAACAGATGCCTCTAAAATAGCCTTGAGTGCTTTGGTGGCTTTTGCTAAGCACCATCAGATTGAACTGATCGATTGCCAGCAAAAAACAGCCCATCTGAGCTCTTTAGGAGGTGAGACCATCGAGAGAGCCGACTTTTTACAAAGAATTTCTCCCCACTTAAAGCAAGCGTCGCCTCCATGGATTTTTAAGCCGATATACTGGCAAGAGATATTGATGCCCTCTTTTTCTTCATCCCCTTCTTGAGCCTGATCGTGACTCACTTAAAGGATCTCCCCCTACAAAGCTTACAGTACTATGCCACGGCACCGTACCCGTGCAGTTACTTGCCCGAACGCGACGCTAGGTCGCAAGTCGCCTCCCCTGGACACTTGATCAACAGCGATGTGTACTCCGATTTGGTCAGCCAAGGCTTTAGGCGCTCTGGCTTGTTCACCTACAGGCCCCACTGTGATGATTGTCAAGCCTGTCTTCCCCTTCGCATCAAGAGCGACTTGTACCAGCCCAATCGAAGTCAAAAAAGAGCCTGGTCTGCACATGTGGACTTAGAGGTTCGCATCATGCGTTTGAATTTCGTCCAAGCGCATTACGACTTGTATTTGCGCTACCAGATCAGCCGACATGAAGGCGGTGGCATGGATCAAGACAGTGTCGAGCAGTACGCTCAATTTCTTTTGCAATCTAGAGTGAACTCTAGACTGGTCGAGTTTCGTGCGAGCGACCCCAAAACAGGCCATTCGACAGTCAAAATGGTCTCGATCTTGGATGTGTTGAACGACGGTTTGTCAGCGGTTTATACGTTTTTTGAACCCGAGAGTCACAGCAGTTACGGTGTCTTTAACGTCATGTGGCAAATTGAACAAGCGCGACAAATGAAACTGCCCTTCGTCTATTTAGGCTACTTGATCAACGAAAGTGCAAAGATGAAATACAAATCTTTGTTCAAACCCTATCAAATTCTCCAACACGGCCAGTGGGTTGATGTTGCCTGAGGGCCCCATCAAGCGCAATTAAAGAGTTAAGATTGCTCATGGCCAACACGCATCCTACTGATTCAAACGCTCAAACCCCCGCCATTCAAGTCATTGAGAGAATCTTCAAACTCATGGACTTGCTGGCCTCTCGGCAAGAGGCCATGAGCCTCAAAGAAATCAGTGAAAAAACACAACTCCACCCCTCCACGGCCCATCGAATTTTGAACGACTTGGCCCTGGGTCACTATGTCGACCGACCCGAATCAGGTACTTACCAACTGGGCATGCGTTTTTTGGAACTGGGCAATTTGGTCAAAGCCCGCTTGCATGTGCGCGACGCGGCACTCGAGCCCATGAGAGGCCTGCACCATCTGATTGAGCAGTCTGTCAATTTGAGTCTCAGGCAAGGCGATGAGATTGTCTACATCGAGCGCGCCTACAGTGAGCGTTCTGGCATGCAAGTCGTTCGAGCTATCGGGGGACGCGCGCCCTTGCATTTGACTTCTGTAGGAAAGCTTTTTTTAGCCGCTGAAGACCCACTCAAAATAAGAGCCTACGCTCAAAGGACAGGCTTGCTGGGCAACACCATCAACAGCATCACTGAGCTTGAAGACCTCGAGCTTGAGTTGTCAAAGGTAAAGAAGCATGGCGTGGCCCGCGACAACGAAGAGTTGGAACTGGGCGTGAGGTGCATGGCTTGTGGGATTTATGATGACCAACATCTTTTGGTCGCTGGTTTGTCCATCTCGGCACCAACCGATAGGCTGGATGAGCAGTGGCTCGCTCATCTCCGAAGCACCGCTCAAGACATCTCAAAAGCCCTGGGTGACGCACATTGAGAAAGCCGCAAGAGGAAAACATTTCTAGCTCAACAGCAAGCGCAGAAAAAGGCCTTTTAGCTTTGGGGCACCACAAATTTTTGTTGTGCTTCCACCCAATGTCTGACGCGCTCTGCATCAGCGATACGGCTGAGTTTGCCAGCAGAGTCTAAAAACACCATGATCAGATGACGGCCTGCAATTTTGGCTTGCATCACCAAACACTGCCCTGCCTCAGAGATGTAACCTGTCTTTTGAAGACCAATTTCCCAATTGGGATTTTTAACCAAACGATTGGTCGTGTGAAAACTCATCACCCTGGAGCCTACCTCAACAGAATGGCTTGCAGACGTGGAGTACTCTCTGAGCAAAGAGTCTTGATAAGCATGCCCCACCAAGGTTGCCAAATCTTTTGCACTGGATTGATTTTTACTGGACAAGCCCGTGGGTTCGTAATAGCTGGTGTCCTTCATGCCCAATTGCAGCGCTTTTTCATTCATCTTTTGAACAAACGTAGCCAATCCCCCCTCAGGAAAGGTGCGGCCCAAGGCATGTGCAGCGCGGTTCTCGCTGGCCATCAAGGCCAAATGAAGCAACTCACCACGGGTCAAAGTGGTGCCCACCCTCAATCTCGATGAACTGCCCTTTTCCATGTCCACGTCATCGTCCGTGATGGTGATGGGTTGAGATAAATCCAATTTGTTCTCGCTCACAATCAAACCCGTCATGAGCTTGGTGATGGAAGCAATGGGTAAAACCGCTTGATCGTTTTTGCTCAGCAGCACTTCATGCGTGTCTTGATCAATCACATAGGCAACACTCGATTTGAGCGACAAGTCATCGGACAAATGATGCAGGCCAGCCAATTGACCATAAGAAGGCCTAGGAGGCCTAGAAGGCACAGACACACGTTTGATGGACCGCTTCAATTTAACGGCTCTGTGCCTAACGGTACCGTCCTTGGATTTGACGAGTGACACGTTTTGATCATCGGTAGAAGACACTTTTGCCTGAGCCCATCCGCTAAGCAAGCAAAGCAAACAACTCATCCAAATTAGTTTGATCAAAACATTTCCCCTTTTTTTAGCCTACTCTGCCCAACACTTTATAGGATCGACAGGTCACTTGTAAACTGTACACACAACTGCTTGAATCCAGCCTTGCCAGCTCCAACACTTGAGCTCTGCAAGATCGACGCCAAGCTAGCCCTTTTTTTGCAAAGGCCGTGATGGATTTGAGACTTTTAAGGCCCAAAGACTTCGGGCTCTTACCATCAAGACAAAGAGCAGTGTATCAACAAATAAAAAATCATGCAAGATCAATGACTTGCATGATTTTTATAAAGTTGCTTAAATAACCACGCTCCAAGCTTCGGTTTTCATTTAAAAAAACCAAAACTTGCCCCTCAATCAAGGTCTCTTGCCTCTAAAAGCACAAGAGAGAATCTCCTGCCTAAGTGTTTACCCTTGAGCTGCGACGCGATCGGATTTGTTTTGCAGCTTGTTCAGAGCACTCAAATAGGCTTTGCTCGAGGCCACCACAATGTCTGGGTCAGATCCCACGCCATTGACCACACGACCACTGTTTTGCAATCGCACGGTGACCTCTCCTTGAGACTCGGTTGAGCCACTGATGGCATTGACCGAATAGAGGACCATTTCGGCACCGCTTTTGACAAAGTTTTCAATGGCTTTCAAGGAGGCGTCGACTGGGCCGTTGCCGTTCGACTCGCTTTTGACTTCCTTACCGTGGACCTTGAAGACGATGCTGGCATGAGGCTTTTCCCCAGTCTCACTTCTTTGAGACAAAGACACAAAGGAGAACTGCTCTTGTGTTTGACTCACGCTTTCATCACTGACCAAAGCCAAGATATCTTCATCAAAGATTTCGCTCTTGCGATCTGCCAATTCCTTGAATTTTGAAAACGCGGTGTTGATATCGGCCTCACCTTCAAGTTGAACGCCCAAGTCTTGCAGTCTTTGTTTGAACGCATTTCGACCACTTAACTTACCCAAGACAATCTTATTGGCACTCCAACCCACGTCCTCAGCTCTCATGATCTCGTAGGTGTCTCTGGCTTTCAAAACACCGTCTTGGTGAATACCAGAGGCATGTGCAAAAGCATTGGCCCCCACCACCGCTTTGTTGGGTTGCACCACAAATCCCGTGGTTTGACTCACCATTTTGCTGGTGGCCACAATGTGCTTTGTATCGATACCCAACTCCAAGCCGTAATAGTCCTTGCGGGTTTTGACCGCCATGACAATCTCCTCCAGAGAGCAGTTGCCTGCTCTCTCGCCCAAGCCATTGATGGTGCACTCCACCTGCCTAGCCCCTCCCATCATCACGCCCGCCAAGGAGTTGGCCACCGCCATGCCTAAATCGTTGTGACAGTGAACGGACCAGATGGCTTTGTCACTGTTGGGAATGCGCTCACGTAAATTCTTAATGAATCGGCCATACAGCTCCGGGACCGCATAACCCACCGTGTCCGGTACATTGATGGTCGTTGCCCCTTCGGCAATCACCGCTTCAATCACCCTGCATAAAAAATCCTCATCGCTTCTGTACCCGTCCTCTGGACTGAATTCAATGTCGGCAACCAAATTTTTGGCAAATCGAACGGACAGTTTCGCTTGCTCGAGCACTTGCTCAGGGCTCATGCGAAGTTTCTTCTCCATATGAAGTGCCGAGGTCGCTATGAAGGTGTGAATTCGCCCTCGTTGAGCACCTTTAAGGGCCAAAGCAGCCTGACTGATGTCTCGATCGTTGGCCCTTGAGAGTGAGCAAACGATGGACTCCTTGATGGTGTTGGCAATGGCTTTCACGGCTTCAAAGTCACCGTTGGAGCTTGCCGCAAAACCCGCCTCAATCACATCCACCTTCAAGCGCTCCAGTTGACGCGCGATGCGCAACTTCTCATCCTTGGTCATGGAGGCCCCGGGCGACTGCTCTCCATCTCTTAAAGTGGTATCAAATATGATCAATTTATCGGCCATGACGTACTCCTTAAGCAATTAATTTCTTTTGACTTTTCCCAACTTATCCCAACCACACAACAAAAAAGCCCGCTGCAACTGCATACGGGCTTTTTGGGGTTTGAACGCTCGCGTCTAACTCCGCCCGTTAAAGCGCAGCAGCAGAAGCGTTAGCAATTTATTCATGAATAAAGTCTAACACAAATACTGACCCTGCACAGTTCAGGACTTGAGCTCGTTGTTTTTTAGCCTTGAGGGTGTCTCGCTTGATCGTCCTTGTCTGCCTCAAGATCATGCAGCCCTGACTCCTCAGGCTCATCGGTCGATGTACTGATCACACTTGCTTGCAATCCACTCGCTTTTCTCCAAGCATAAATGACGTAGCCTGATAAGCCATAGCCGACAAACAAAGCAAACAAAACGGTAGGGGGATGAATGTTGATGACAGCGATGATCAAAGCCAGCAAGACGATGGTCGCAAAAGGCACACTTTTCTTCATTTGAACATCTTTGAAGCTGTAATAAGGTGCATTGGTGACCATACTTAAGCCTGCGAACAAACAAAGCGCAAACATCCCCCATGCAACATTTGGACCTTCAATGCCCGCTTCATTGATCAACCAAATGAAGCCCGCGATAACCGCAGCAGCAGCAGGGGAAGGCAGGCCTTGAAAAAACCGCTTATCGACCACGCTGGTGTTGACATTGAACCTGGCCAAGCGAAGAGCAGCACAAGCGCAGTACAAAAATGCAGCAATCCAGCCCCAACGACCCAGGCCCTTCAAGGCCCACTCATAAGAAATCAAGGCCGGTGCCGCGCCAAAGGACACCATGTCGGCCAAAGAATCCATTTGCTCACCGAATGCGCTTTGCGTGTTGGTCATGCGGGCCACGCGGCCATCTAAACTGTCCAAAATCATGGCACAAAACACACCCATGGTGGCCGCATCAAAGCGTTCGTTCATCGCCATCACGATGGCATAAAAACCTCCAAACAAAGCTGCCAAGGTCACCAAATTGGGCAACATGTAAATCCCTTTGCGGGGTTTTCTGGGGCCCAGTTTGACCTCTGGGGCTTCAAGGGGATTCATCGGGTTCAATCCTTTAAATACATGCACCTGAATGCGGGGAGCCCATCAACTTAATTTGGCCAAAATGGTCATGGTCGCAGAGACCTTGTCTCCAGGCGACACTTTCACAATCGCGTCGATAGGCAAGTACACATCCACTCGAGAGCCAAACCGGATAAAACCGTAGCGCTGACCTTTGTGGAGTTGCTCGCCCACCTGAACATAACAAAGAATTCTTCTGGCAATGAGACCCGCCACTTGGACCAAGGTGATGGTTTTAGGCTGACCGGCAAATTGCGCATCGATGACCATGGCATTGCGCTCATTTTCTGTAGAGGCCTTGTCTAGATCCGCGTTGAAAAACTTTCCAGGAAAATACTCGACCTTGCTGACTGTGCCATTCACGCTCACTCGGTTGCTATGGACATTGAACACATTCATGAAGACACTGATCAAAATCGCTTCGCGATTGGCGTAGGGATCAAAAGCCCGCTCGACCTTGATGACGCGACCGTCCGCTGGAGACAACACCGCATCCTCTTCACTTGGAACCTCTCTAGGGGGGTCACGAAAAAACTGGATGACAAAAACGCTGATCAGATCAAAGAGCAAACCCCAAGCCCATCCCCCCTGCCAATGGGCGAGAACAGCGGCAATCAAACTCAGGGCAATGTAGAGCCAACCTTCTCTTGCCAAAATAGGATGTGGGTAATTCAAGGGGCACCTTTGTAAATCGTGATGACTTTGATTGTAATGGTCACAACGAGCTTTTCTATTCAGCCCAAGAAATGAGTTTTTTTCAAATGAAATCAAATACTTAGGATGAGCAACTCACCCCAAAAGCAGAGCTCCTTGATAACTCAAGCGCTAAAAAATACATGCACGGCATGAAGCGAGATGAAGGAACACGCAAAAAAAGAAGCCGTTAACTGACGCACGCTGGCAGTTAACGGCGGGACCTATGGAATCACCCAAAGGACTAGAGTCGCAAAATCAGCATCTTCAAATGCTCCCCTATTCTCTCATTGCGATCACTCAAAAAGTTGAACGCAAAAAGACCAATCAAAGCGATTGAAATCCCAAGAGCCGTCGCATAAAGTGCCGTTCCAATGCCTGCACTCACACCTGCAGGATCAGACATGCCTGATTTAGACAAAGCCAAAAAAGTATCCACAATGCCAAAAATGGTCCCCAACAGGCCCATCAAGGGCGCTGCAGTGACGATCGTGTCAAGTATCCAAAGCCTAGCACCCAATTCATCTTTGGCATGAATGAACGCTGCATCGGCCCGGTCCTGTTGAATGGACTGAGGGAAATTTTGAGCTTTGTCATCAAGGATTTTTTGAACCATTTCAGACACAACATCTTTTCCCAACAAAGTGCCAATAGAAGCCCTTTGTGACTCAACGCTGAGGGTCAATTGCTTGGCCCGCTTTAAATTCATACTGGAGAAGATGATCCTCTCTACACTCACCACAGTTGCAATGATGGCAGAGATGATCATCAACCCAAACGAAGCTTGGTGTAAAAACTCAGTCATGTAGATTTAGAAATCAGTGCCAAACGACATGCTGACAAACCTCGGGGCTCCAACGTAGTAGCTTGGGAAACCACCGCCTTGGGTACTTGGTGCAGTTGTAGACGTGGTGATGTTTGAACCACTTCCAGAGTTGGCAATCAAATAGTTCTTGTTGAACAAGTTGCTCACGTTCAAACGCACGGTGGGGCTCTTAAAGAAAGTGCCATTTTCAAAGCGATATCCTGCATTCAAGTCAAACACGGTATAGGCATCCAAGAACTCATCGTTGACAAGTGTTGTGAAACGCTTGCCCGTGTATTTGCCAGACAAGGATGCGAGATAAGGACCTGAAGCGTATTGAACTGAGGCACCGTACATCCACTCAGGTGTATCTGGGAACATCGCGCCAGACGTTGGCAGTGTGCTGGTTGCAGTTGCGGGGAAGTTGTTTAAGATTTTGCTTTGTGTGTACGTTGCAGAACCAAACACACTCCAGCCGTTGACTGGCTTGGATCCCATTTGCAACTCTAAACCCTTGATGGTCGAGTCGCCAACGTTGTAGTCAGTGTAAGTGGCTGTATCGGGATTGAAGCCAGAAGCAAGGCGATTTTTGAAGTTGACTTGGAACAAGGAGATAGAACCCTTGATGTCACCTTCTGTGATGCGCAGTCCGGCTTCAGTTGCGACAGAGGTCTCAGCTTGAATGGAGTTGTTGGGAACCAGCTTGAACCCAGTCAAAGCACCATTGGCATATGTGCCACCGGTGACCCAGCTTGACAAAACGAAGTTAGACGGTGCACGCATGTTTTGAGAAACATTGGCATAAGCTTGCAAAGCGTCGTCTATTTTGTAACGAGCACCTAGAGAAACCAAAGGCTTGGCATAGGTTTTGTCAGCAGAATAATCTGCGCCCAAACCAGAACCACTTGATGCATAGTTGGTGAAGTCACGCTTGATGGAAGAAAATCTCACACCAGGAATGATGTCCAAACGACCCATGGAAATGGTGTCTTGTAAGAACAAGGAATAACCGGTGGACATAGTTTTATAGTTTCTACCCTCATACAAACTGCCATCGTTGTAACGCAACAAATTGTTTCTCAACCACAAATCAGAAATGGTCCCATTGTTGTCCAAGGTGGTAGCGGGTTGAGTTTGACGGTGACGGGCTTGCTCCATCCAAAGTCCAGCTAGGATCTTGTGATCACCTAAATCGTAATTGGCTTTGAAAGTGATACCAGGACGGTTGGTCTGGGTCACACTTCCGCGGTAGATACCAACTGTATCCGTGGTGTTGCCATTTTTATTGATGTCAGCAATACCTCCGCGAAATCCAGTGCTTGACTCAGCAAGAGTTGTTTGCTGGGTACCACCGGTGCCATAACCGTACCAAAAGTAAGGCTCTGCACTCAAGGTCAATTTGTCGTCGATTCGAGTTTGCAAACGAGATGTGAAAAGATAGTTCTCAAAGGGATTCAAAGAGTAACCATAGTAGGCCAACTTGGTTCTTGGCGCTGCACCAACGCTGCTCGTACCGAAATTGGCCGTGGTGTTCTCATTGCCAGAAGCCAAGTGTTGCGGCACAGATGAACTGAAGTCAAGAGATGAATTTTGAGCATTCTCCGCCTTGGTCAAAGTCAAAAAGTTGCTGTTGACTGCAAAGTTATACAGCAAGTTGGATGTCAATGTTGTGTTGTCGGTCAGTTTCCAATCCATTCCGACATCGACGTGATGACGATTGGCAGCACCGAGTCCTTTGAACTTGTCGACTTGAGCGGCTGAGTAAGATACAAAAGCTTTGAAAGGATGTTCCTTGCCAATCAAACCTGTATCCAAGCGTAAAAATGAACGCTTGAAATTCAAGTCCCCCAAAGAGCCCGTGAATCTGCCACCAAAGGTGTCTTTGGGTGAGCAACTGACCATACCAACGTTACCCCCTGAGGCGCCCACATGAGGAGCATCTGTATCCACAGATCCCTGGGTGATGAAGACTTCACACATGTTTTCAATATCAGAATACTCTTGTGGATAAATCGCAAAGTTACCAGAGTCGTTCACAGGAGCTCCATTGATGGTGAAACCCATCTGGGAGCTGTCAAAACCTCTGACCCTTAAATTACCGCCAAAAAGTCCTGTCGCATCGTAGCTTGAAGCATTGACACTGGGCATCAAATTCAAAACTTGATAAGCATTGGCCGTTGGACGCTCTTTGTCGATCATCGCTTTGGTGACTGTGCTTTTTGTTTTAACACTGTCTTCATCAATCAAAAGTCCATTGCCTAAAGCATCGCCTTCACCCGTGATTTTGACTGTACCCACATCGGTGGGTGCCTTTTGTGCCAAAGCGGATGAAAAATAACCGGTGCCCAAAAGAGCAATGCTCAACAAGGACAGCTGAAAAACACGATTCGACTTCTTCATTTTTTTCTCCTAAAAATAATTAACAAAAACTGATTGAATCCAACAAAAACTAACAAAAAAACTATTGCGCCTCCAGCGTGTAGCTGAGGGTCGCAGAAAACTTGTGTGCGCTTTCACCCACATAGGCCTCATCAGGAAAAGCAGGATAAAAACCATTTTTCAAAGTTTTTAAAGCCTCTCCATCCAATAAATTCGAACCCGATGAGCTCAAGACACCTGCTCCCAAAACCTGCCCGCTTCTGGAGATTTCCAACCACACACGCACCGCACCTTGTGGTCTGGTGAGTCGGGCTTCACGGCTGGTGGGATAGCGCTTTATTTTTTCCAAGTAAGCTCTCAGTTGAGCTTCATAAACACTGGAGACAGAGGATGAAGCTGGCGCTTGTGTGGGGATTGCAATTGGGGGCGGTGATGGGGGCGGAGCTTGGTGCACTTGAGGTTTTTCGATTGGCACTGGGGTCTCAGCTTGCTTCACCTCCCTTGGCGCCTCTGTTGCAAAGGGCGATGTCACTTGCTTTGGCATGACCATCTCCGGCTTCTTTGGCAACTCTGTCTTTTCAACCACCTTCTTGACCTGCTCTTGAGGCTTGATGATTTCAGGCGCCGGGGGCGACTCAATGAAGGCGGTCATTTCAAGCTCATTGTTTCGAGACAATTCGAGGGCTGAGAATTGAATCAACCATAAAATCAACACACCAAAAAAAATGGCGCTGGCATAAGAGATGGGATCTCTTTTTTCATAAGTCCAAGCAAGAGCGGCACTCATGTTTACTGCTTTTTCTTTGCCGCAATGGTCATGGAATCAATCCCATTGGACTTGAGCATGTCCATGACATCGACCAAACGCTGCAAGGGAGACAGCTCATCGCCGTTGATGATGACCGCCAAGCGAGGGCTGGCAGGTCTTGATGCAGTGCTGTTGGATTTAGCTTCATTTTGGTTTTTGATCGCCAAAAGAGAGGCCTGCAAACCTTCAAGAGAGGAGAATGTTTGCCCCTCGAGTTGATAAGTACCATCAAAGCTTATGCCCAAGATGACCCGAACAGGTGGGTGATCTTCTTTGACCGAGTTGGCACTGGGCAAGTTCATCTTGATGCCCAAAGCAGGTATCACGTTGATGCTGATCAGTACAAAAAAAACCAACAAAAACATCATCACATCGATCATTGGGATGATTTCTATTCGTGACTTTTTCCTAGCTTGTTGGGGGAATCTTCGCATTCAGATATTGTGCTAAAACTTGGTTACATTCTTGTGACAGACATGGATAACCCTCGGTCCCAAACATGAATGTTTCAATACAGCGACAACCCAATTCGATCATTTCATACTACTTTTGAGATCAACAGTTTTGATTTAAATTTCACAATATAAAAAGGCACCTATTTGGTGCCTTTTTATATCCGTCCTTGACTTCACTAGGGATTCAAAACGATGTCTTTCAAAAGATGCAATGCATCATTTTTTTGCTCAACAATACCTAGTAGTTGACACAAGAGGGGGTACACCTCAAGATTTTCAATCAAGCCCAATTCACCCGGTTTGATACGAAAACCTGAGGCCAAAAAGAGTCCATGCATTTCAGGCAAAAAGGGGTCAAACCCATGCTGGCCTAGGGGCCCTTTTCGAATGGGATTGGCCGTGACGGTGTAGCCCATGTCTGACACACAAACGATATCTGGAATTCTTGGATGCCGTCCAAACTTATAGCGCTCGGGCAAGTTGCTTTTTTCATGGCATTGGAGATGGGACTGAAGAGACAAGGTCTGGAGCACTTGCGCCGCATTTTCACCATTGAGTCTGACCGCTGAAGTGGCACCTTGCCACTCCCACTTGGCTTTAGGAAAATCTTTGAGCCACTGACTGACATCAAGGGATTTATCCAAAGGCGTGTTGGCCATGCCGTGATCAGAGACGATCACCAAGGTGGTTTTTTCTCTTAAACCCAAGTTAGAAAGTGCTTGGAGCAATTTCCCTAGAGTCTGATCTACTTTGGCGACTGCGTGTTTGACTTGTTCACTATCGGGACCAAACTCATGCCCAGCAGAGTCCACATCGGAGAGGTACAGTGTGGCGAATTGGGGTCTTGAAGACTCACCCCTAGACAACCATGCCAACAAGTGCTCGAGTCTCTTGTCGTGAGACATGCCATGCTCATACCTGACCCAGTCGTTGGGCCGACCACCATTGATTTCAACCTCAGAACCTGGCCAAAACATGGCAGAAGCAATTCCACCTTGTTGCCTTAAATTGTTCCAAATCGGAGTGGTTTGCGTCCACCAAAAGGGATTCTCAACGGCCTCTCTAGAACCCAAGGTAAAGAGCTGATCTGTTGTCGGATCGGTCATGGTGTTGTTCACAATGCCATGGTGATCGGGGGTGAGACCGGTGACCAAACTCACGAAATTTGGAAAAGTCAAGGACGGGAAGGCAGAGATAGAACCTTTTGCAAGGACCCCAGTTGGTACCAGCGAATTCAAATTCGGTGATACACCTAAATTCAAATAACTTGGCTTAAAACCATCGATTCCAAGGAGAAGGACCAATGGCTTTTTTGGCGCGTTGCTTTGAGCAAAGCTGTTGAGGGTCAACGCGCAAAGGCAATTCAGGATGAAAAAAAAGAAGGCGCGTTGAAGAAAAGAACGGTTGATCATTTTTAAAACCTATGGTGATCGTTAGACCATGTTAAAAAACTCAGGCAAGGCAATCGTGAGTATGGGAAGCCACGAGATGATCACGGTGCCAACAAAAATTGCGATCAATGCAGGCCAAATAGAGATGGCCACTTCCTTTAAGGGCTGGTTAAAGACCGCAGAGGCGAAATAGATGTTCATGCCTGCAGGTGGACATAAAAATCCCATTTCCATGTTGGCCAAAAAGATAATCCCGAAATGAATGGGATGAATGTCATAGGACATGGCCAAGGGTAACAACAAAGGTACCAACACAACAATGGCCGCATAGATTTCCATGAGGGCCCCAGCAAAAAATAAAAATACATTGAGGGCCAATAAGAAAACGTACTTGTTGCTGGTGATGCTTTGAACCCATTGGATGGCCAGGTCAGGAATTCCTGCATCAATCAAGTAATTGGTCATCCCAAGGGCCATGCCAAGCACCAGCATCACGCCTCCAATGATTTGTGTGCACTTGAGCAAGGACTGCTTGAATTGATCCACGCTCAACTCTTGGTTAAAGATCATTTGTGTGACAAGGGCATAAACAGCCGTGATCGCAGCGCTCTCTGTCGGCGTTGCAAATCCACTGACCAAGGAGCCAATGGCAACAAAGGGCGTGAAAATTTCCCATTTGGCATCCCACAACGCATGTCTTAATTTCAACCAAGAGAAAACATGCACATGTTCATGAGAGGCGACTTGATGGTCCTGCTTCAAATAGCCACCAAACACCAATAAAGATAAAACCATGACCACAGCAGGCACGATACCAGCCAAAAACATGGCGTTGATTGGAACTCGAGCAATGATCGCATACATGATCAATGGCACAGAAGGCGCCAGCAAAACGCCAAGTGCACTGGCACTGGTCACCAAACTGATCCCCTTTTTTTTGGAATAGCCCGTGTCGCTTAACAACTGAAGCAACAGACCCCCAAGCGCCAAAATGGTCACACCACTGCCTCCAGTAAAAGCCGTGAAAAATGAGCACAAAACGGTCGCTGCAAAGACCGTTCCCCTCACGCCCGTGCCAAACATGGCCATGAAAACTTGACCCAAACGCTTGGCCGACCCCGTGGACGCAAAGACCAAGCCCGCCAGGGTGAACAAGGGCAATGCGGGCAATGAAGCATTGACGGTGATTTGGTAATGTGACAAGGCCACCGAAGACAATGGCAAACCCTCTTGCCAAAACAAGCCCAAGGCCAAGGCTGCAATGATGGAGAAGATAGGTGCCCCACCTAAAAACATCACCACCAAAACAACCAACACAAACCCCATGGACCCCATGGACCCTGCATTCGACTCAAGATACTGAAAGAGCAAATAACTGATGGCCGTCACGCCTAGAATAGACATCGCCTTCGGCAGGTTTGATTGCAAACCTTGCGTGATGATTTGCCAACTCAAAAGCAAAAACCCAACAGGCATCACCAACTGAAAAATCCAAATTGGAAGTGAGTAAGCCAGCATTTGATGGGCCGATCTTTCGGTGCTCACAAAATGCCAACAAGCCCAGCACAAGAGGCCACAAATTAAACTCGACAAAAGACGCGCGGGAACCTTTAAAGCGTAAAAAATCACACCAATGCTTGAAAGATGTCCAAATCGATAGGCCGCTATGGCACCAAACATCGACATGACCAAACCAAAGTGCTGAACCAAGATGGGAGCGTTTTCAATGCCCTTACCAAAAATGGGGCGGGCAAGGATTTCAACGACTGGGATGATGGCCATCAACAGCAAAGCAAGGGATGAAATCAATTCATCCAGTTTGAAAGGATTCAACTTCACTTTTGCTTGCCGGCTCTGAACGTGTTCAAATGCTTGAACACTTCATCAAACATTTCTGCAGGCACCATCGTGCCCCTGATCTTGGGGTAGAGGTTCGCAGCCAACGTGTTCCACTCTTTCATTTGCTCTGGGCTTGGCTTGTTCACCACCAAACCTCTCTTTTTCATGGCCTCAACGGCCTCTTCAACCTCCAAACGGGCTTTGATCCTGATTTGATCTCCCGCCTTTTCACCAGCCGATCGAACCACGTCTTGCACTGCTGGGCTCATCTCATCCCAGGCTTTTTTGGTGATCACCAAGGCCCCAACCACAGGCGCCCAGTTGATCTCAAGCATGTTGTTGGCCGTGTTGTAAATTTGACTGGCCATGGCAAAATAAGGAGTCGATGGCACCACAGAAATCATGCCTGTTTGTATGGAGGGCAAAATGTCCGTTGTCTCCAAAGGAACAGGTGTATAGCCCAAGTTCTTCATGATCTCTTGCTGCTCGGGTTCTCCCCCCCAAGAAAAAAACTTCATTTTTTTATAGTCGTCCGGTTTGAAGGCAGGCTCCTTTGAAAAAAACCTGACCCAGCCTGCATCCCCCCAGGCCAAGACAACAAATCCCTTTTCCAGAAACTTCTTTTCCATGGCGGGTCGCAACTTTTCCCTAACGTAATCGACCTCTTCCCAAGTTCTAAAAAGCAAGGGCATGGACTGCAAAGCACTGATGGACGGTTCAATCTCCTTCAAACCCACGACCGACAAGAGTGCCCCTTGAAGTTGCCCAATTCGCATTCTTCTGGCCAACTCTGTCTCACCGCCTTGACTGCCGTCTGCGTAAACGGTGTACTTGGAGTTGGCACCTGCCGCACCCTTCCATGCCTCAGCCACATCAATGAGTTGCCTGTAATACAAAGAATTTTTAGGCGCCAAAGTCCCGATCCTCAGGGGCTTGTCCGCTGCAAAAGCGAGCGCTCCCAAGCCAAGAAGTAGGTAACAGGAAAAGATTCGTGCGAGAGGTCTAAAATTCATCATCAACTTTCAAGTAACTCTTGTGCGTTATCAAGCAACCATTGTGCACGAAGTCGCATGGCCTCATTTTGTAAACTTGGATATTTCAATGCAATGTCGATGGCCTTGTTCAGGAGCTGCTCAAACATCTTCTTGTCTTTCATGGCAACAGCAACACGTTCTGCCTTTGATACAAAGGGACCTGCATTTTGATCTTTTGAGTACTGAATGGCCATGTCGAAATACTGTGTTGCCAAGGGTTTTGAACCGTTGGGATTGGCCCATTCAAAAGTTCCCATTAAACTGGCCAAGGAGCCCTGGGAATAGGAGGGATCTAGTTTCCATGCCAAATTGACCAAGCGCAAGGCAACCGGAAAATCAGCCACCAAGTCGGGCATGTCCTTGGCGCTTGAGATCCAACCACCCAAAGACGCAGCAGACCAATACAGCAGCCCCACGGAGCTGGCCGGTAAGACGATGGGAGCGGAAGGATTTGGCGCCCTCAGCCCTGCCTCAAAACCCGTGAAGTTCAAGTTCAAGGCTTTGATACCGTGCTTGTATGCACGCGCATACATCTTGGATGCCCTGTCTCTGATGATCTCTGAGCTTTTGTAATCACTGGCTTCAAGCTTGTCGGCTTCAAAAGCAATGAAAGTGTAGGCGTACTGCGTAAAACCACTGCAAACGGTCTCAGCTAATTTTAAATTAGCAGGAGAGCGCATCAACAAATTTTCCGTCAACTTCAAGTAAAAAGGACTTGCATCGCGAGCCAACCACAGATCTTGCTCATTGTCATCGTCTGACACCAAGTTCTTGGCCACTTGATCAATGACAAAGGTGTTCATTGCACAACCAGACATCGCAAACAAAGCCAAGGCGACGCAAGCAAAAGAGAAGAATTTTTTAACCCAAGATTTTGACATTTATGTGTCCAATATTTGGCAAATAGGTTACCCCATGAGCATTAAATCTTTGTGACATGTTGAAGCTTTGATCGCGCATTTTTATAAAAAAGCAAAGGGGCAAACAACCCTTGGGCATCTACCATGAAGACAAAATTGAAAATTTTAAGTCACGAAAAGGTAATAAAAGTAACATTCAATTGAAATATTAAAGGTTCACAATTGCGCACATATCTTCATCAACAAGGATTTATTTCAACCATGAACGCAGTTCCCAATCCAACTCTAAGCCTCAAGAAGTCAAAAGTACTGTTGAAGAACGCTGTTTTTGGACATAAATCCAAAGCAAGTTTGAAAGATAAGATTTTCGCCATGTGGTTCGATCGCCTGGTTTACACCCAAATTTGGGAAGACCCCATTGTGGACATGAAAGCTTTAGACATCCAAGCCACCGACCATATGCTGACCATTGCCTCGGGCGGCTGCAACGCTTTGTCTTATCTCATGGCCAATCCCGCAAAGATTTCTGTTGTGGACCTCAACCACGCGCACATTGCTTTGAATCACTTGAAAATTGCGGCCCTCAAAACGCTAGAGTACCATGAAGACTTCTTCAGGTTCTTTGGGGTCGCCAAGTCCACGAGCAATGTCAGAATCTACAACGCCATCATCTCCCCTCAACTCGATCAAGAAAGCCGGGACTACTGGGAAAGTGGCCCATTTGGATCCAAGAGGATTCAAATGTTTGCCAAAGGCTTTTACAAATATGGACTGCTTGGTCAAATCATTGGCATCATTCACATGGGTGCAAAATTGCACGGCGTCAAGTTGTCTGAACTTTTAGAACAAAAAACTGTCGAAGATCAAAAACAGTGGTTTGATCAAAAGGTCGCAAAGATTTTCGATTCTAGGCTGGTGACGAAAATTGCTAGCAGCCCCTATGCACTGTACAACCTTGGGATTCCCCCAAGCCAGCACCTGGCTTTGTGTGACAACAAACCAGAACAAATGTCTGAAATCCTCAAACAACGGGCTAGGCAGTTGGCAACGGTTGTTCCCATCAAGGACAACTATTTTGCATGGCAAGCCTTTGCTAGAAAATACGACGAATCGGGTCAAAGCGCTTTGCCCCTGTATTTGGTCAAAGAAAATTACGCTTTCCTTCGCGAGTCCATTCATAAAATCTCAATAGAACACAACAACATCAGAGACAAACTGATCAAGTTAGGCCCTGAGTCGGTTGATATTGTGAACCTTTTGGACGCTCAGGACTGGATGACACCTCAAGAGCTGACCGCTGTGTGGACGGCCATTACCCATGCGGCCAAGCCAGGCGCAAGGGTCATTTTCAGGACGGCTGGCTCCCATTCCCCCGTTGATGCTTGCCTGACAGGCCCCTTGGCCAATGTGTGGACCAGAGATCACCAAACTTCTGACCTCTTGGGCCCACAAGATCGATCAGGCATCTATGGTGCTTTGCATTTGTATCGATTAAATCCTCGATGAATCCAGCCCCCTGGGGTCATTCACTCACAGAGTGGATGCTGAACGCTGGCGCAGAACTTCATTGGGAGCAAGGCGCCTTGCCTGTCACCGTGACCAGCGAGCAAAAACCTTTGGCCGCTTGTTACATCACTTCACCCAAAATAGCCTGGTTTGACTATGCGGCCGATGAGTTGCAGGGTTCATTCATTTTAAAAATGTCCCTCAAGGCCTTCTCTCATTTGGCCAATTGGATCGGGATGAGTAAAAACGCCATTGTTGGGAACTTTCCCATATCGACCAATGTATGGGAATCCGTCAAGGACCCGGCCATATGCGAGGCCAGTCGTTCTTTGATACTGAAGAAATTAAAGCGCTACCTGTTTGTGAGGAATTTACTGTCCCATCAACATGGCTCACTCCTGACTGAGCTTCAAAGCATGGGCTTTGTTGCATTACCTGCGCGTGTCATTTATGAGTTCGATCTACGAATGGGCGTGCAAAGCAAACCTTCACACCTCGCAAGAGATTTAAGTGCCCTCAAGAAATCCCACCTCAAGGTCTCAACTCTAGACACGATCGATGACCTTCAAGCTGAACGCATGCAAGCCTTGTATGAGCTCATTTACATCAAAAAACACAGTGCCTTCAATGCCAATTACACACCCGCTTTTTTCAAAGACATGATCAACTCCAAGTGGATGTCTTGCTTGAGCTTGATGAGCGAGGAAGGTGAAATGGTGGCCTTTGCTTTGCTGCACCAAGTTGGGGACACCTTGACCGTTCCCGCCTTGGGTTATTGGGAGAGTCCAACCGGGCCGGGCATCTATCGGCTCTTGTTTGCCTCTATCTACAACTACACCCTAGAGCGCCAACTGCTGCTCAATTACAGCTCAGGCGCTGGTGACTTCAAGAGAAAGCGCGGTGCTCGAGGGCGACTTGAGTATACTGCGGTCAAAGCGCCAAGCTCTTTTTTAGATTGGAAATCTCGACTGCTCAGTTGGATTGGGAAAAAAACCGAACATTTGACCGAGGATGATTTGATTCGATGGGGCGCTTGAAAGAGCAGTCCATTTAAATCGTTTCACTGGAAAGTCTTTGTATGGAAAACTATCAATCTTTGATTGGCGTCTCTTTGATCTTGTTGATCACCATCGGGGTGTCTGAAAACCGCGCGCGCATTGACTTCAAGAGCTTGGCCAAAGGACTTTTGTTTCAGTTTGTCTTGGCTTTGCTGCTTTTGAAAATACCTTTCATACAAAGTTTCTTGGGCAGCTTGAACCAAAGTGTCCTTGAACTTCAAAAGGCCACCCAAGCGGGTACCTCGCTGGTCTTTGGCTATCTGGGTGGAGGGCCACTGCCCTTTGAAGAAAAGTCACCAGGCATGTCCTTTGTCCTAGGATTACAAGCCCTGCCCTTGATTTTGATCTTCAGCGCCCTCTCATCCTTGCTTTATTACTGGCGCGTTTTGCCGGTGCTCATTGGTTGTTTTGCTTGGTTGCTAGGGAAGATCTTGAATGTGTCTGGCGCCACGTCCTTTGCAAGCATTGCAACCGTTTTTGTGGGCATTGTTGAAGCACCTTTGCTGATCAGGCCTTATTTGAGTGGGCTCTCCAGGTCCGAATTGTTTGTCGTCATGAGCACTGGCATGTCAACCATTTCTGGCACCGTGCTCGTCATTTACGCGAGTTTTTTGCAAAACTCTGTCCCGAATGTGGTTACCCATTTGATCATCGCATCCTTGATCAGTGCACCCGGAGCGATTGTTCTGAGTTTGGTGGCCATTCCAAAAGACCCCTTGCCTGGGAGCTCCTCCTCTGAGGCCGAGTCTCATGGATTACAAAACCATGGATTGAGGGCTTATATTTCAGCATTGATTGATAGCACCGATCAACACAGAAAATACCAAAGCACGATGGACGCCATCAGTGACGGCACCTATCAAGGCATGCGTTTGCTGGCAAGTGTCATTGCCATGTTGATTGTTTTGGTGGCCTTGGTCTCTCTTGGCAACAGCATTCTTCAACTGCTGCCCTCTTGGGATGGATCTGCTTTGACCATTCAACGCGTGATCGGCTGGGTGATGCAACCCTTTTCATGGACCCTTGGCATCGAATGGAAGGACACCCAAATCGCAGGACAACTGATGGGCACCAAATTGGTCTTGAACGAGTTCATTGCTTATTTGGATCTCTCAAAGCTAGACCCCAATGCCATGAGCGAACACTCCAGAGTGCTCATGACTTATTTGCTCTGTGGCTTTGCTAACTTCGGCAGCTTAGGCATTGTCATTGCGGGCATGGGTTCGATGGCACCTGATCGGCAAAGAGAAATCGTTCAAATGGGCGCGAAGTCCCTGTTGATCGGAACACTGTCGACGTGTCTGTCTGCCGCTATGATTGCTTTGCTGCTTTTCATATAAGGCATGTCAAAAAAAAACCTCTGACCAGCCACCTTGTAGAGCCAGTCAGAGGGGTCGGCGTCAAACGCTCAGGAGCGATCAGTTTCTTGTTTGATCGACCAGTTTGTTTTTGGCAATCCAAGGCATCATGGCGCGCAATTGCGAACCTACTTTTTCAATGGAATGCTCAGCCGTCAGTCTACGACGTGCGGTCATGCTTGGATAGTTGGTACGTCCTTCAAGGATGAAGCTCTTTGCATACTCACCCGTTTGAATTCTCTTTAATGCGTTGCGCATCGCTACACGGGACTCTTCGTTGATCACTTCAGGGCCTGTCACATACTCGCCATACTCGGCGTTGTTAGAGATCGAATAATTCATGTTGGCAA